>JBAQLU010000146.1:0-1828 GCA_049302065.1 Thermodesulfovibrionales bacterium | reverse complement strand
ATTATTTACCGAATGAGTTCGATGCAGTAAAACTTTTTGAGAATTTACAGAGTTTGGATGATTTCAAAAAATTTTCAAAATATATTTTAGAATGGATCTCCGAAGACAAGTAGACATCAATCCTCAATTTTAAGCTAAATTCTCTGAGATGAATTATTTTTAAATTTATTCAATTGGCAAATCAATCCCTTTCTCATCTGGCGATTTAGGATCCCAGAGAAAGAGATACATGGAATCATCGGTTGGAAATTTATTAAAATTTAAAAAACATCCATCAAAATATCCCTTTAAAACGCAGGGGGAATTATCTTTTTCTTTCTTCGCGGTTATTTTATTTACCACAAACCATAACCGTCTTCCACCCAAAGCATATTGGAGCCAATATTTCTTTGAACACGAGATAATAAATGTTTTGTTTTCAATAATTAAGGAAATTCTGAATTCAATTTCATCTTCTGAAATTCTCCGATGGGGAATAATGTAATGCCGACCATCTGGATATACACCAAAATAATGAAGTATCCCGGGGAAATGCGCCACCGTGGAAAGAATAATATTATCGCCATCCTGGAGTTCTCCTTTTAAATAAGTCACCAAACCCCTGAAATCTTGTTTCTCCGAACTATAATAGAGAGGGAGGATAATAAGATTAGATGCGACGAAGAGAATGACAAAGAGGAGTCTCAACCGTAAAAATCTTTTTAATGTTTCATATTTAATTTCGATGGTATGGAGTGAAAGGTAAATAGAAATTAAAAAGAGAGGTAAAAAACTGATGAAGTACCTTGAAGTGATAAAATGGCTGATATTGAATAGTTTGCAAAATAGATAAAGCCCTCCAATTGGAAGAACAAAAACGGATAAAAGAACGATGGCGTTCTTCCTATTTTTTGATAAAAATAGGAAGAGAATTAACAGGATCACGGAAGTAATCATCAGAGGTGCATAAGGTACCCAATCGTGCAATATCCCATATACTGAGCTCCAAATTGAAATGGTATCTTTAGTATAGCGGAGTTCCTCCCCTATGGGTTGACCTTTATAATTAGAAATTACCAAGATGATCCAGGGGAGGCAAAAGAGAAAGATGAGGCCATTTAAGGTCAAAAAGGAAGAAAGAACTGGTTTTTTATCTTCTTCGCTTGGCCGATAGAACCAAAGAATCTGTGATAGAGCAATAAATGGAATAGAGCTATAACTTGTATAGAATAAGATAGAGAAAAAGAATGAAACCAGAATTAAATATCTCTTTTTTGATGTTTTAAGATGCTTCATAAACAAATAGAGGCCAACCATCCCAATAAACATGAGTAGAGAGTAAGAGCGTCCGTCTTGGGAGAGGCTGATGTGATACGTCATAAAAGTAAGCGAGAGGGTGCAGGGGAGGGCAATGGAAGGGGAGAAGGATTTGGCGAGGAGGTAGATCATGGGGAGGGAGAGAGTGCCGAAGATCAGAGGGATGATCCGGAGATCCCTTTCGGGTTTGGTGAATGGATAAAACTGGTGGGTGAGGATGAAGAAGAAGGGAGGGTGTAGGAAGGTTGGATTCTCTTTGTAAAACTTTAGTTGAGCCCTAAGGTCATCTCTTGAATCATTAAACGTATAGACTTCATCCATCCAAAGGGATTTTTGATCGAAGGTGTAGAATCTCAAGGCGAAGCCGATAAAAAGGCAGAAAAAGAGGATGAGGATCTCTTTTTGTTTTGGTTTCTTCATTCAGGTGGCCTCATTTTTACAAGGATTTGGCTCCCTAAAATTTATTCAATTGGCAAATCAATCCCTTTCTCATCTGGCGATTTAGGATCCCAGAGAAAGAGATACATGGAAG
>JBAQLU010000145.1:0-23322 GCA_049302065.1 Thermodesulfovibrionales bacterium | reverse complement strand
ATCCCCTTTACTCCAGCTGCCATTAGGGCAGGCGTTATAATAAACCCTCCTCCAGCACCAATACATCCGGTAATAAGACCGGCAGCCAGACCTACTGCTATCGAAACAACAAAGATTGTCGTGGAATAATGTGCAGGTCCGTATGCTGTTTTGCCCCCAATAACGTCAGCTGCCTGCAAAAGTGTAACACCCAGTATCGGTAGCAGCAGGACGAAAAGGATCAGGAGTTTCTTTCGATTCTTAATGATGCTCATCGAAACCTCATAATCCCATTTCGCATGAGCTATACTGGCTGCTTTCAGAAATTCATACATCTGTCTCGGAAAACTCATGTCAAACCCTCCTTTTATTTGTATTTAAACAGCTTATTTAATCCTCTCAAATTCCATCAGAAACTTGCATTTCCTCCCACTCCCGATAAGCCGTGAATGGGCGATGGGGCTTCCGTCTGAACTGGTAAGGATTCTACTGATAAGTAATCCGGGAGAACCCTCCTGCATTTCGGGTATAGACACATTATCCTCCATTATTGTTGTGACTTCGATGGTCTGAATAACCCTGAATATCTTCTTCGTGCCTTTTTCTTCTATTAGGTCGTAGATAGATTTATTCCTGATATCTTCATTATCAATATCCGGGAGGATAAACAACGGAATAAAAAATTCCTCATTGAAAATCTCATCGTCAACGTATTTCCTGCTAAGGATATAGTAAATCTCATTTGCCATGAGAAACTTACTAACATCTTCCGAGGTTCTCCTGACGCCCCTTTCTAAAACCTCTTTGTTTACTGTCACCCCCTCTCCATATATATCTTCAGACAATCTTGTCCTCATACTTAAGCCCTGATTAGGCACTGAATACATTACAAAAGTACCTTTGCCCTGCTGTCTCTTCAGGCATCCCTCACGAACAAGCTCCTGGATTGCTTCCCGAACTGTAACCTTACTGACATCGTACATCTTACAAAGATCATCCTCCGTAGGTATCTGGTTACCGGCAAGCCATTCCCCGCTCTCTATCTTGTCCTTGATAATGGAATATATCTGAACATAAAGTTTCAGCTTGCTGTCTCTGTCTATTGTTTTTTCAATCCTCATATGCTTATTAATTCATGTCTTTATAATCTTTATATGTAAAGCAATACATATGCCAAACCTATAACTTATTGATATGTATAACAAATATTATTTTAGATGAAAATTGATGCAGCTATATATTGCAGTCGAATAGAATTTTGCCCTAAATCATTGAAGAATCATTTTGTTGCAGTGAAATATTATGTTGCTATTTTCAATTGCCTTATTTTTCTCTGCAGCTGTTGCCTGTATATACCGAGATCCTGTGCAGCCTTTGAAATATTCCCTCCTGATCTCTGCAGGGCGTTCCAGACTAATTCCTTCTCAATATCGCCAAGCGTTTCTTTTAACCTTGCAGTAGGAGTTATTTTTTGGGTAGGGGTTTGTATGAGAAATGACGGCAGATCAGAAGGCAATATTTCAGGACTGTTTGCAAAAGATATTGCATGTTCAATGATATTTTCAAGTTCTCTTATATTGCCGGGGAAAGAATAGCCCATGAGGATATCCATGGCATCCTCAGATATCCCCTTAATTAACATGTCTTTTCTTTTTGATAGATATTTTTTTATAAAATGCCTTATCAGGGAAGGAACGTCCTGCATCCTGTCCTTTAACAGCGGAAGGTGGATATTTATCACATTAAGCCTGTAAAAAAGGTCCTCCCTGAAAACCCCTTTTCTGCAGGCAATCCACAGGTCCTTATTTGTTGCAGCAATAATCCTCACATCTATGTTCATTTGACGGGCGCCTCCGATCCGCATGATTTCGCCTTCCTGCAGGACTCTCAGTATCTTTATCTGAAATAAAGGAGAAACATCTCCGATCTCATCGAAAAATACAGTACCGCCATCAGCTATCTCAAGAAGACCCTTTTTGGTATAATTTGCGCCAGTAAAGGCGCCCTTTTCAAAACCAAACAGCTCTGACTCGAGAAGGGTATCAGGGATAGCGCTGCAATTTATAGTAACGAATAATCTTTCGCTTCTTGGACTCCACTTGTGAATAGCCCGCGCAACAAGCTCTTTCCCTGTACCGCTCTCTCCTGTTATGAGCACGTTGCTCTCACTGACTGCTGCCTTCTTGATCAGACCAAAGACCTCTTGCATTACAACACTTGTGCCGATAGTTTCGTCAAAACCATTTTCGCTGTTGAGTATCTTTTTCTTATGTCTTCTGATTACATCGCTCAAGGCCTCACTATCCAGCGGTTTTTCCAGATAATCAGCGGCGCCGAGTTTCATCGCCTCAACAGCCTTTTTTACATCAGGCATTGAAAAGGTTATAACAGGCATGCGCTGCCTTAACTCCAGAAGGTTTTTCTGCCAGTCATCCATATCAAGATCAAGAAAGGTTATATCATATTTGAGAGGATTAACCGGATCTGTCCCGACCGAGATTTCTTTTTGTCTTAATCCGTTCTTATTAACAATACTCTGGGCTGATTTAAACAGTGCAGATATTTCCTTCGCCTCATCAGAGATAATCAATACATTTCGCATGACATATTGTAAACCAGGCCGTTTGAAAAAGGATAGAACAGGTATTTCTCCCCTCTAAAAAGAGGGGCAGGGGGTGTGTTACGATCAGAGCAATTAGACACACCCCTTAGTCCCCTCTTAATAGAGGGGAAACACGGATTCTATTGTCTCCAGTGCTTTCCGGGTTAGCCTGCGTGTCAGAATGGACAAGTTCAATTACAGTCACTTCAGGCGGCGACAGAAAACGGATTGGAGGGCCCCACGTCCCGGCACCCCTGCTGACATATAGTTGAGAACCGTTCGAAAGTTTTGTAAAACCTGCATGGGTCTGATAATACAAACCTGTGATAATGCTGAAAGGAAATATCTGTCCTTTATGGACGTGGCCGGAAAGCTGCAAATCAAAAAGGCCTGTGGAATTTTTTTCAACAAACGGCCTGTGTTTCAGAAATAACGTAAATTTTTCCTGGGGGAGGCCTAACAGCAGCTCTCTCTCGTCTGTTTCTCTATATGGCATATATGTCTTCCCCTGTGGGTCATCAACGCCTGCGATAGTAATCAGCCCCGGAATATCAAGATGTTCACCTCTCAATATCGTGAAACCGGCATCTTTTGTAAACTTCAGTGACTGGTCAAGTCCTGCGTAAAATTCGTGATTGCCTGTTACTGCAAACTTACCATACCTGGGATTTATTTCTTTCAGCAATTCAGTCAGGCTGCTGAGATTGTCGATTTGACCATCAACAAGATCACCTGTGGAAACAAGGATATCGGGATCTGCATTTTTCACCTCCCCGAGTATCCTTTTCAGTCTCTCTTCCCTGACTATAAGCCCAAGGTGGACATCAGAAATCTGAACTATTCTCAGCCTGCCGATTTCTGAAGGAATTTTTGGCGATCTGATTATCAATCTTTCTGTTCGTATGTTTATTGCCTCAAAATAACCATATATTGCTATCAGCATGGCAAGTGAGAGGCAGATAAAAAAAGCATAGCTGTTCGGTATTGCGAGATAAGAGAAGTCTTTTTTCATGATGACTTCACCTGAATATATACAGAAGCGATACACATCAAGTACCAGAGACAAAGAAATGAATAAGAAAAGCACCCCCAGCCATGTATAGCCCAGGTAAGACATGAATCGTGCAAAAAGCTCGAACCCTGCTTTCTCGGAAAATCTGACAATAAACGGAGCTGATATCATTATCAGCATGAAGACTGCTGCACCGATACCTGCTTGCATATTGAAAGCAAGGGCAGCCTTTGCCTTCAGAAATACATACAGATGCATGCTGCCGTAAAGAAGAAAAAAGATCAATAAAAAGAGTGTCATGGCATGATTTAATGCATCCCTGCTGATGTCATACCCTTCCCTCTTCTCATCAAAAACACAAGGGGCAGGATGCAGATCATCATAATGCAGACAAGATAAAAAGCATCGTTAAATGAAAGCATGGAGGCCTGTCTGAGAAGTTCTTTATACATAATCCCAAGTCCTCCCTGCTCTGAAAGAGAACTCTCAACTCCTCTATATTCAAGGAATTGAGAGCTTTGCCCTGAGAAAATCTGATAGTCCCGATCAAAAGGGGTAAGATGCTCAACAAGACGTGTCTGATGAAACTGCGCACGGCGTGCGAGAATAGTTGTTACAAAGGCGACACCAAAACTCCCTCCAAGATTTCTGAGGAGATTATAGATTGCTGAGGCATTGCCCATATCTTCCTTTTTTATATCGGCCATGGTCATGGTAGTAAGAGGAATAAAGAAAAAGCCCATACCAACACCAAGGACAACCCTCGGCCAGATCACTGTGTAGAAATCAGCGTTGAGGTTGAAATTTGACATAAGATAGGTTGCATATGCATTGACAATAATTCCAAAAGACAGAAGAGCCCTTGGATTTACCTTATTTACCAGGCTTCCTGCTAACGGGAGGGCTATTAATGTTGCAATACCTCCCGGCCCCAAAACAAACCCCGCAAGATATGATGTGTAGCCCATAAGTGTCTGGAGATATATGGGTAGGAGGACTATGCTTGCAAAGAGATTAAAAAAACCCATAAACATTACTATGTTCCCTGTACTGAAAGAAAGATTTTTAAATGCTTTCAGATTCACTACAGGGTTTTTTGAATATAATTCAGCTATCACAAACGATATAAGAGAAAAACCCGAGATAATGCTTAACCAAACAATGAAATGAGATGAAAACCAGGCTTCCTGCTGGCCTTTATCGAGCACAATCTGAAGGCAGCCAAGCCCCAGGGTAAGGAAAGCAAGTCCCCAGTAATCTATCTTCATCTTCATTCTCTTCATGTACGGTGGATCGGTTATAAAAAGCAATGTCAGGAGCACTGAAATTATCCCTATCGGGACATTAATAAAGAATATCCAGTGCCATGACCAGTTATCGGTTATCCACCCTCCCAGCAAGGGACCGACAATTGGCCCGAACATTATCCCGGTACCGAATACCGCCATTGCTATCCCGTGCTGACGGGGAGGAAATGTTTCAAGGAGTATAGACTGCGAAATCGGCTGAAGGGCGCCACCGCCAATTCCCTGCAGGATCCTGAAGAAAACGAGACTCTGAAGACTCCAGGCAGCGCCGCAGAGAAAAGAACTGATCGTAAAAAGCACTATCGACAGAATAAGATACCGTTTCCTGCCGAAAAACCTGCTCAGCCACCCTGTCATGGGTATGATTATGGCGTTTGATACAAGATAGGAGGTGATTGTCCATGTCGATTCATCGATCCCGGCTGAGAGACTTCCCCGGATATGATCGAGCGACACATTGACCACAGATGTGTCAATGATCTCTATAAGTGTGGGAAGCATAACGGTAAGTGCGACAATCCACTTGTTCATAAACTATTAATTTACCAGAAAAATGCATTCTGCATCCAATAATGGAAAACGCTGAACCTCAGAGTGGCATAGTTTTCAGGGAGCAGTCATGAATCATTAGGGACTATCTCGATTGTGGTAAAATGATAGCGGGGCCGTTGGCCTATAAATTTCCATGGAGAAGGAAATGAGCGAAAATGAGTACTGTTGATTATTTCAAGCAGGTCGACTTCTCAGGCAAGATCAGGCCGCTGAAAATGGTTCCTGGCCGCCAGGCAAATCATTTGTGAAAAGATACTAATAAGTTCATAAGTAAGGCCATATAACCGTCATTCCCCGACTCGATCGGGGAATCCAGAAGAAGCCTGGATTAGGAGCCTGTCCCGTACTTGATACGGGAGTCAAGCCGGATAATGACAACATTCGCATATGATGTGGTTTTACTTATGAAAGCAGCAATCCCAAAGGCGCTGCCCAGAGGCGCTCGCCGAGTTTTACCATTTCAGTGCCGTTATATGCAAGCACAGCCGCAACACAATGCGGCGTTGCAGATAGAAATGCCCTGAGACCGGCAATGTCCCTGTCATCCCATCGCGCCGTAGACTTCACCTCTATGGCAAGGCACCTGTTGCCCGCCTCTATGACAAAATCCACCTCATACCTGCCTTGCACGTGCCAGAAATAAATGCCTGCCTCCGGCCACCGCGTATCTATTATCCCTGAGAGGTTCTGCGCCACATATGTTTCAAACATCGCCCCCTTTATAAGCTCCGATTTACTGCTTTCGATACCCGACAAATAACAGGCAAGACCCGAATCGCTTAAATACAGCTTCGGGGATTTAATGAGCCTGCCTGCCCTGTTTTTCAGGTAGGGGCTGATCCGCTGGATTACAAAGGACGCCTCAAGCAGGGAAAGGTAGCGCGAAGTAGTGACCGCGTTCAGTTTTGCGTCCCTGCCAAGTTGGCTCGGGCTCAGAAGCTGTCCGGTCCTCATGGCGGCAAGATGCAGCAGGTTTCTGAACGATATGATATTTCCAACCTGACTTAATTCCCTCACATCTCTTTCAAGGTAAGTCTGCTCAAATCCTTTAAACCACAGAGACCTGTTTTCGACTTCGCCGAGGCAGACGGACGGCATACCGCCCTGCAGGATATCCTCTGTTTTTATCGTGTCCCGCTGAGCATCTTTGGACATCTCCTGTTTTGCGAAGAACCTCTTAAGGTATGGTATTTCTCCTGCAGCGCCTGCTATTTCCCTTCTGGAAAAAGGATGCAGACTGAAATACACGGCACGCCCCGCAAGACTCTCTGACACACCCCTCAGCATTGCAAGGTTGGCTGAACCGGACAATAAAAACTGTCCCGGCCGCCTTCTTTTATCAACAGCCCTTTTTATTGAAGTCAACAGCTCCGGGCATTTCTGCACCTCATCTATAGTCATCGGCTCATCGGAACGGACAAACCCGTCGGGATCGGTCTTTGCCGCTTCAAGCTGGGCAAAGTCATCAAGAGTGACGTATTTTCTGTTTTTGAGTTTCGGATTGTTTTGCAGGAGGGTGCTCTTTCCGGTCTGCCTCATTCCGGTTATCACCGTAACCGGCATATCACGCAACGCAGACGGGATGACCGAGGCAATGTCACGCTCAACATATTCTGTCATAATATAACATGCTATATGACATTATGCCACTATGTCAAGAAATAGTATGCATGCGGGGCGAAAACAAAAAAAGATGCCGTTGTTCATGCGCTCAAAGAATTCAACCGGAAGCATAGACTCGCAAAGCTTGCTGATATGCTGGGCACTTTTAAAGACTTCATGGCCCGGGAAGACCTCTCGATCATGCGTGAAAAGCATAGCCTGCCGCAAAAATAGATTAATACGTCCAATCAACCTATAGAAAGTCGGAATCCGCCAAGCTCCCATTTGTTTATTAGTTTGGGATCGTCACAATTCAAGGGCAGACCCCATTAGTCCGTAATAGTCCGTAATAACAGAATGTGGCTTTACTAATAAATAATTGTCTTTGTTGTCACTCAACAATAATCGTAGGCACCACGGACATGCCGATGCGAAGGACATGCCCTTTGTCCGCGTCTTTATCGAGCATAATCTTTACCGGAACCCTCTGTACGACCTTAACATAATTCCCTGTCGCATTCTCTGCTGGAAAAAGTGAAAATGAAGCGCCTGTACCGGACATGATACTCTCAATCTTACCTTTGAATTTCTTGCCCGGATAGGTATCAACCTTAATTATAACTTCCTGTCCTGATTTTACCTTTGCAAGCTGCGTCTCTTTATAATTTGCAGTTATCCATATATCAGACAGGGAAACTATTGCCATGAGCGGTTGTCCGTCTTGTATCTGATTACCTAATTCAACTGTTTTCTTTGTTACATAGCCGTCCGAAGGTGCATATATTCTTGTATATCCATAATTCAATTCTGCCGCGTCTAATTTTGCCTCTTTCTCCTTAATCGCTGACAACTGAGTATCCATCGAAGACTCTGCCTGTATTACAATCGCCTTCTGTGTTTCAAGCACCTTTTCTGCCTGCCTGAGCTGTTCTCTCGCAGCCTTAACCTGTGCCAGTGCAACTGTGTAAGCAGTCATTGTTTTTTCGTATCTCTCTTTCGAAATAGTTTCTGACTTGTAGAGATTCTCTGCCCTCTTAACGTCTTTTTCAGCCTGTTGGAGATTCGCCTCCTGGAGTTCATAATTCGCTTTAGCCGCTTCTATATTTGCACTGATTTCCGAGATCTGAATCCTTGATACCGCAATCCGCGCCTTAATCTCGGAAAGTTTTGCCTTTTCAGCACCTGCTCCTGATGATGCTTCACTGACTTTTGCTTCAAAATCAGCAGGATCAATCTCAATAAGAAGGTCTCCTTTTTTTACGTATTGATTGTCTGTTGCATAAACGGCTTTAATGCGGCCATCCACTCTTGAAGCAATAGTATAGATGTGTCCGTCTACAAACGCGTCGTCAGTGGTGATGTGTGTTGCCTTGTATCTGAGGTAGAAAAAGAGCGTCACAGCTCCGATGAGGACGACTATGGCCAAAACGATAAATCCAATTTTTTTCTTTTTATTGTTGTTCTGTTTTACTTCCTCTGTCTTAATTTCTTCCACTTAGTCTGCTCCTGAGTTTTATATGATAATACAATTAAGAAACAATTACTCATACCGCAATGCATCTATAGGGTCGAGGAGTGATGCCTTATAAGCGGGATAAAATCCAAAGAATATTCCAACCAGTCCCGAAAAACCAAAGGCAAGCACAATAGAGAAAGGCGATACTATTGTGGTCCAGCCTGCAAAAATTGATATTAATTCTGAACTGGAAATACCTGCGACAATTCCGGCTATTCCACCGATCAATGATAAAATCAGCGCCTCGATGATAAACTGCAGTCTGATATCCCAGGTCTTAGCTCCTATTGCCATTCTTATCCCGATCTCCCTTGTCCGCTCGGTAACCGATACGAGCATTATATTCATAATCCCAATCCCGCCTACAAGGAGTGATACTGACGCTATAGCACCGAGTAAAATGGTCATTATTTTTGTTGACTGTTCAGCGGCCTGCATGACTGAGGTAAGATTTCTGACAGTGAAGTCATTGTCCTGTTTAGGGCCGATGCGATGCCTTTGCCTGAGCAATGCGTTTATCTGCTTCTCTGCAGATGCCAGGTCTTCTGTGCTCTTTGCCTTTACCATAATTATTCTCACCATGCCGGGAAAAGTTGTACCAAACAGCTTTTTCTGGGCTGTTGTTACAGGTACCAGAAGGGTATCGTCCTGGTCCTGACCGTGCGGAGACTGTCCTTTTTTATCAAGAACGCCGACAACGGTGAAAGGAACTTTTTTTATCCGGACAACCTGACCGACCGGATTCATGTCTCCAAAAAGGTTGTCCACAACACTCTGTCCTAAAAGACATACCTTTGTTGCGCTCTTAACATCCTGATCAGTAAAAGACCTGCCAGAAGACAATGGCCAGTCTCTGACAGTCAGCATGCTCGGAGACGTACCCACAACTCCTGTTGACCAATTCTGATGTCCGTATACAACCTGAGCAACACCGCTCAAAACAGGTGCAACATTTGATACAGCAGAACATTCTTTCTGGATCGCCTCAGCATCACCCATTGTTAGGGTCGGCTGAGTGCCTGAACCCATTCTTACGCCGCCTGCTGTCGTTGCCCCCGGAACAATCATGATGAGATTACTCCCGATGCTCGATATCTGCTCTGATATTCTCTTGCTCGCTCCCATGCCCACTGCAAGCATGGCTATAACAGCTCCCACCCCGATTATAATTCCGAGCATGGTAAGGGCAGAACGCATCTTGTTCACTTCCAATGCCCTGAATGCTATCCTGAGGGTTGAAGGGATATTGATCATCTCTTCTCCTTTTTCTCATCGCTGATAATGCGACCGTCCAAAAACCGGATTATTCGCCTGCTGTAAGCCGCGATATCATTTTCATGGGTCACGATTACTATAGTAATGTCCGACTGGATATTCAGTTTTATAAAGAGCTCCATGATCTCGGCGCTGGTCTTTGAATCGAGATTTCCTGTAGGTTCATCTGCAAGTATTATAGGAGCGTTATTCACAAGCGCCCTGGCTATCGCAACCCTTTGCTGCTCTCCGCCTGAAAGCTGATTCGGATGGTGGTCTCCCCTTCCTTCCAGGCCTACATTCTTAAGCGCTTCTAACGCCTTTTCCTGTCTCTCTCTTGCACGGATTCCGTCATAAAGCAATGGAAGTTCAACATTTTCGATGGCGGATGTCCTTGGAAGCAGGTTGAATCCCTGAAAAACAAAACCTATTTTTTTGTTCCTTATGGCCGCAAGCTCATCCCTGCCAAGATCGCCGATATGTATATTTTCTAAAAGATATTCGCCGCTCGTCGGTTTATCAAGACATCCGAGAATATTCATAAAAGTAGATTTACCTGAACCGGAAGGACCCATTACTGCGACAAATTCCCCCTTTTCTATTGTGACAAACACATCTCTGAGTGCTTTTACCTGAATGTCACCGATCCTGTAGATTTTGGTGATCTCTTTTGCCTCTATCAAAGCCATATCAGAACATTCTCGGGCCTGAACGTTGTTGAGAATTATTTGCCTTTGTGAGAGATTCGACTATCAATTCCTCTCCTTCCTTTATCTCTCCGGAGACCAGTTCAGTATAATTCCCGTCGCTTATTCCCAAAGAAACCGGAATGCGCTTTGGTTTATCCATTGCAAGTATCCAGACCCCCGGACCTTTTTTCTCTGATATTACCAGGCCCTTTTCAGAAGGTTTAAACCGCAGGGCAGCATTCGGTATCTTTAAAACATCCTTTTTCGTTGATATGATTATGGATACATTAGCGGTCATGCCGGGCTTGAGTTTAAGCTCCGGATTATCTACCTGGATCACCACGTCATAAGTAACAACATTCTGCACTGTTATCGGAGCATTCCTGACCTGCCACACCTTCCCTTTAAAGACATGATCGGGATAGGCATCTACGGTAAATTCAACTTCCTGCCCGACTGTTATCTTGCCTATGTCCGCCTCATCCACATTCGTATCGATCTGCATCTTTGTAAGGTCCTGGGCAATAGTAAATAAGGTCGGCGTCTGAAAACTTGCGGCAACAGTCTGTCCAACATCAACATTTCGCGATATTACTACACCGTCGACCGGGGAGAGTATTTTTGTATAGCGAAGATTCGTCTCCGAAAACTCCAGTGCCGCCCCTGTTTGCGCAATCTGAGACTTTGCAGCATTCACCGATGCCTTTGCAGTCTCGTAGTTTGTCTCTGCTGTATCCTGGTCGCTCCTGGCAATAAGGTTCTTTGAAAATAATGCCTCATTCCTCTCCTTAGTCCGCTTCGCGTCAATGAGTGTTGCCTCAGCTTTTTCATGATTTGCTTTTGCTGCGAGCAGATTTGCTTTTGCCTGCTCTACCTGTGCCTGAAAAGCAGCAGGGTCTATCTGGGCTATCAGCTGGCCTTTTTTTACAGGAGAATTGAAATCCACATATATATTTTTTATCGTACCTGATACCTGGGTACCCACAAGGACAGTTGTCACAGGGTTTACTGTACCTGTGGCGGTGACTGCCATTTCTATATCGCCTTTGACAACTTTTTCTGTTCCGAATTTTATGTCGTTACTCTTGTTCCTGATCAGAAAGAATGCAGCTACAGCAAGGGCTATGACAATGATAATGCCTATCAATATCTTTTTCATTTCATTCCCATCGCCTTTTCAAGACTTGCCTGGGCAACCTTATCAGCATAGAGGGCCTGGATATAAAAGGTTCTTGCGTTCGTCAGACCTACCTCTGCATCGGTCACCTCTATCGGATTCCCTACACCTGCCGTATATCTGCCGTTTGCTATGTCCAGATTCTCCTGTGCCTGCTCCACGCCGAGTTTTGCTGTGGGAATCGCCTCTTCTGCAGCCCTGAGAGTCAGGTATGCCTCTTGCACTTCCAGGAATATGATCTGTCTCAATGACTCTTCATTCGCCTTGATGACATTTAAGTTCGCCCTGGATTCTTCCACCTGATATTTTGTCAGGAAACCGCTGAACAGCGGGAATGAAAGACTCGCCCCTACATTCCATCCGTCCTCAAGAGGAAATTGTTCCCCCGACCAGTTGTAGCCTGCATTACCACTCAGGACAGGATAGTATCCGGTCTTTGCAAGTTCTATGGATCTCTCGGCCGCCTGTCTCTTTGAAACAATCGACTTCAAATCAGGCCTGTTTTGATATGACTTTGTCAGTGCATCTTCTAAAGTTATCTCATACTTCCCAAAGGACATTTTTTCATCAAGAGTGTATTCAGGCGGATCAGGAATACCCATAGCATTATTAAGGGTTACGATAGATATCCTAAAAGCATTTTCGTTCCTTATCAGATTGAGCTTTGCGTTGCTTAAGTCGACCTCTGCCTTTGTCACATCAAATTTCGGTTTTGTGCCTGCCTCGAAAAAACCTTTTGCCTGCTCAAGATGCTGCTTTGTCTGCTTTACGGTATCTTCTGCAACAATCATATTATATTTTGCCTGTATAACTCCGTAATATGCCTGTTTGACTGTAAAAATAATCTGGTCAGTGGTATTTCTTAGATCTGAACGGGACGAATCGAGATTGAGATTCTGGATCTTGACCTGGGCTGGCGTTTTGCCGAAATCGTAGATTGTCTGACTAAGATTGAACCCGGTGGAATATTGATCAAAGGATTCGTTCGTTCTGCCTAAAGAGCCGCCTGAAGAACCTGATGAAGGGGATGCAGGTTTAGTCCTGCTGTAGCTTGAGGACCAGTTTATCTGAGGATAATAGGTTGACTTTGATTGCCCGACCCTGCTCTCGTTTGCGTTTACAGTATTTGTTGCAGCAATGATGTTGGGATGTATCTTCAGTGCTATTTCAACAGATCTCTCAAGATTAAGAGTTTCTCCCTTTTTGATAATCTCTTCTGCCTGGCCGTTAAACGGTTTAATAAGTATAAAAAATAGTGTAAAAGGAATAATCCATTTCATTGCAACCTCCTATAATAATAAATCCATAAGTAAAGCAATATCCTTGAGCTCGTTGTCTGTCATTCCGGCTTGTCCGGTCACCTCAGCGACTCGCCGAGGCGAGAATCCTTCCTGTAGTCATTATATCAAAAAGATTCCGGACAAGCCGGAATGACAGCTATACAAAAGCCGGAAGATTCAATTATAAACTCATTAGTCGTCTTTACCATCTTAAGTCATTTTTCTCCCTTTGCGTCTGCCGAGCAGGCTGTTTACTTTTCCCTGAAACTTGTCCATGTAATAAAACACTACAGGCGTTATGTACAGCGTCAGGAGCTGGGAAACAATGAGACCGCCGACAACCGCCAGTCCCAGAGGACGGCGGGATTCAGCACCTGCGCCAAATCCGATAGCGATTGGAAGAGTTCCCATGAGTGCCGCCATAGTAGTCATCATGATCGGTCGGAAACGTATTGTGGCACCCTCGTAGATCGCCTCTATCGGAGTCTTTCCTTCCTTTCTCTGCGCCTCCAGTGCAAAGTCGATCATCATGATTGCGTTTTTCTTAACTATCCCCAGAAGCATGATGACACCGACAAAGGCATAGATATTCAGTTCCTTATGAAAAAGCATGAGGGTTATGAGCGCTCCGAACCCTGCAGCAGGAAGTCCTGAGAGAATGGTGAGAGGATGAATAAAGCTTTCGTAAAGGATCCCCAGTACGATATAAATGACCAGGAGGGCCATTATCAGTAATATCCAGAGCCCTTTCATTGATGACTGAAACGCCTGGGCAGTACCCTGAAAACTGGTACTGATTGTCGGCGGCAATGTTTCGTGAGCAAGTTTGTCAACAACCAAAACTGCGTCACCGAGTGATACACCAGGCCTGAGATTAAAGGAGAGGGTAACTGCGGGAAGCTGGCCAAGGTGATTTACAGTCAGAGGGCCGACATCCCGTGTCAGAGTCGCCAGGGTGTTTAACGGCACCAATTGGCCGGCAGTGGACTGGATATAGAGCATTGATAGGGCCGAGGGGTCTGTCTGGTATTGAGGTTCCAGCTCAAGAATAACCTGGTACTGGTTGTTGGGCGCATAAATAGTCGAGACCTGGCGGGAGCCGTAGGCGTAATATAGGGCATCTTCTATCTGCTGTGCCGTTACGCCAAGGGCAGATGCCTTGTCGCGGTTGATGTCGATGTTGACCTGGGGATTATTTATCTGCAGGTCGCTGGTCACATCCTGCAGTTGGGGTAATGCACGCATCTTGCCTTCCAGCTCCATAGACGATCGATAAAGCTCCCCCGTGTCCGGACTCTGCAGGGTAAACTGGTACTGGCTCTTGGTCAACTGGCCGCCGATGCGGATAGCGGGAAGATTCTGCATAAACATCATGATGCCCGGCACCTGCGAGACCTTAAGCCGTAATTCCTGAATGATCTCGTCTGCGCTCAATTCCCGTTCGCTGCGAGGCTTCAGGCGCATGAACATCCGTCCGGCGTTATTTGCAACGCTTATTCCACTGGCGCCGACAGCGGACATAAAGGCATCGATGTTGGGGTCCTCTGCAACTATGGCAGCCAGTTCCTTCTGGTGTTTCACCATGTCATCAAACGAGATGCCCTGTGCTGCCTCTGTAAAGGCAAATATCTGGCCGGTGTCCTCTGATGGGAGGAATCCCATCGGAATTTTTGTGAACAAAAAACCCGTCACTACAGTAAGAACAACGGTGACCGCAAGTACAGTCCGGCGGTAGTTGAGGACAAGTTTCAGGGTCCTTTCATAGGTGTGCAGCATCCCTACAAAGAAACGCTCCGTTAAAAGATAAAGGCGCCCGTGCCGCACAGCAGCCTGCGGACGGATGAAACGGCTGCAGAGCATTGGGGTGAGCGTCAGGGAGACAAAACCCGATATCAGGATAGCCATGCTGATAGTCACCGCAAATTCGTGGAGGATTCTGCCGAGGATCCCGCCCATAAAGAGCACCGGGATGAAGACCGCAACAAGGGAGAGGGTCATGGACAAAATAGTAAAGCTTATTTCTCTTGAACCGGTGAGAGCGGCCTGTAAGACCGGCTCCCCCTTTTCGATATGGCGCATAATATTTTCGAGCATTACGATAGCGTCATCCACCACAAACCCGACAGACAGGGTGAGGGCCATAAGGGTGATGTTATTCACGCTGAATCCCATCAGATACATCGCGGCAAAGGTGCCGACAATGGAGAAAGGCAGCGCAAGGCTCGGGATAATGGTCGCGGAAATATTGCGCAGGAAAAGAAAAATGACCAGAACGACAAGACACAGAGCGAGTAAAAGGGTGAACTTGACGTCTCTGACTGATTCGCGAATGGATACAGACCGGTCGTACAGGACCTCCAGCTTAACAGAAGGCGGTATCTGGGACCTGAAGGTCGGCAGGAGCTTTTTAATGCTGTCCACCACTTCCACGGTGTTCGTGCCAGGCTGGCGTTGGATTGCCAGAACAACGGCGCGTTCGTTATTGTACCAGTTCGCCGACTTGTCGTTTTCTACACTATCGATAACTCTGCCCAGTTCCTCAAGGCGTACCGGGAAGCCCCCGCGGTAGGCAACAATCAAAGGGCGGTAAGCTGCCGCATCGTAGAGCTGACCGGTTGCCTGGATGGTAAATGCCTGCTTTTCGCCCTGAAGAGTGCCTGTGGGCAGGTTCACATTTCCCA
This sequence comes from Thermodesulfovibrionales bacterium, assembly GCA_049302065.1. Lineage (GTDB taxonomy): Bacteria > Nitrospirota > Thermodesulfovibrionia > Thermodesulfovibrionales > SM23-35 > VGWX01. The sequence continues at coordinate 7,671 of JBAQLU010000145.1, read as the reverse complement.
TCACAAGTGCGTTTCCAACTTCATTGATTCCGATCTTTCTGTTTGCGAGTGCCCTGGGGTCGAGCTGGGCCCGTACCGCAAATTTCTGAGAGCCGAAGACCTGTACCTGGGCCACGCCGCTGATCATCGAAATACGCTGGGCGATGAAGGTATCCGCATATTCATAGACCGTAGAAATAGGAAGTGTGGGTGAACTCAATGCAAGGTAGAGAACAGGCTGGTCAGCCGGGTTTACCTTGTTATAGGTGGGAGGGGTCGGCATATTCTGCGGGAGCTGCTTCGCAGCCTTCGCAATCATTGCCTGAACGTCCTGACCTGCAGCGTCGATGTTTCTGCTGAGGTTAAACTGCAGCGTGATCCGGGTATTCCCGAGGGCGTTCGTGGAAGTCATTGAGTCGAGCCCTGCAATAGTCGAAAACTGCCGCTCCAGAGGAGTCGCCACAGCCGATGCCATGGTCTCCGGACTGGCGCCGGGGAGGCCGGCGCTCACCTGGATGGTAGGGAAATCCACATTCGGGAGATCGCTTACCGGCAGAAGCCTGTATGCAGCCAGGCCGAAGACCAGGATGGACAACATGACCAGCGTGGTCATAATGGGTCTCCGGATGAAAAGTTCCGGAACATTCATTATTTTGAGCCTCCGGTTTTTTCCTTAAGCTGTACCTTAGCACCCGGGACAAGACGGAGTTGACCGTCTGTGACGACCTTTTCTCCAGCCTGCAGTCCCTTTTCAATAACAGTTTCGCTGTTGAGCATTCTGCCTACGGTTACGGGCCGGTCTTCGACCGTGAGGTCATCCTTTATTACAAAGACATACTGCCCTTTCTGGCCCGTCTGAACAGACTGTGAAGGTACAACAATAGCGTTGGGCTGTGTGGTCAATACTATCACCACGTCAACAAATTGACCGGGCCAGAGTCGTTTTTTATTATTGGCAAAGGTCGCTTTCAACTTAATTGTTCCTGTCGCAACGTCAACCGTATTGTCCACAAAGGTCAATACCCCCTCCTCGGGATTGTCTTTCCCTGTTGTTATAAAAGCCTCAACCAGTATTTTTCCGCCGGACATATATTTCTTTATTTCCGATAGATACTGTTCAGGCACGGAAAAAGTCACATAGGTGGGCTGAATCTGGTTGATAATTACCATTGGATTATCGGCATTAGCCTTAATCAGATTGCCCTCATTTGCAAAGAGATTGCCGGTCCTGCCAGTCAGAGGAGAATAAATATAACAGTATTTCAATTGCAGGCGGGCATTTTCGACTACAGCCTTATCTGCATTGACTGTTGCCTCAAAGGCAGTAGCGTTGGTACGAATCTGGTCGTATTGCTCCTGTGCAACATAACCTTTCTTCACAAGTTCGGCATAGCGCCGGACCTCTTCACGTGCATTTTCAAGTTGTGCGGTATCTTTTGCGAGATTTGCTTCCGCCTGCCTCAGAGCCGCTTCATAGGGACGGGGATCGATCGTAAATAGGAGAGCGCCTTTGTTCACATCCTGACCTTCCCTGAAATGGACATGGTTAAGTATGCCACCTATCTGGGATTTAACAGATACTGTGGAATAGGCTTCAACATTACCGATTGTATTGATCTGAACAGGAACTGTTTTCTGGATAACTGTAGCGGCTGTCACCGGTACCGGCGGCTTTGGAGGAGCCTGTGCCGGTTTTCCTGAACATGCAGAAAAAAAGGCCGGCAATAAAATACAAAAAATGAAACAGGTAATAATGCTTTCGGTTTTTATTAATCTTAAGGGCTTTGTCATCATATTTTTCTCCCGGTCATTACTTTATAATTTATTACCCAAATACCTAAATTGAGCGATTACTCTTGAATTCCTGCGGGTTCAAGTTTGCAACTTGAACCCATCATTTTTCATCACGGTATTCCATTAACTAAACTCAGGGTTCAATTTACAAAATTGAACCCGCAAACATATCAATGATAATTTTTCATTCAATCCCTTTTACCTGCTGTCAGAAGGCCGTTGAATACGAATTCATTAAGCATTTTCGGAGTGATATGAACATCATCATCCAATGCCATTGAGAGAATAATACCCCTGAGAGATCCCATGATCATCTTCGCCATATGATCTGCATTGCATTTCCTGAATTCTCCTGACTGAATCCCTCTTTGAATGATATTCGCAATCAGCGCTCTTTGTTTTCTGAAAAATTGTCTCTTTTCATGAACACCAAAAGTAAACCCGTGTTCCCTGATATGGAGGAGAATAAATTCTTTATGTTTCAAAGCATGCTCAAGATGCAGTTTTAAAAAATTAGATAATGCTTCAGTGGCAGATTCGGCGCTTCCGGCTGTTAACTCAAGCCTGCTGCCGATATCGCGCATCCTGTTATTTATAAGGCTTTTGTAGAGTTCCTCTTTATTCCTGAAATAGAGATAAACGCCGCCTACGCTTATACCTGCAGCCTTCGCAATTTCCCTGATGTTTGCCTTTGCATAGCCCTTTGCTGAAAAAACAGCCATGGCAGCATCAATGATTTTTTTCTTTGACTCTATACCTGAACGCTTGTTCATGTGAACCTATGTTCAGTATAAGAAAAATAACCTGCCTTGTCAATATGAATATTTTAAATTGTTACGAAAATCTACTCTTCAGGATAGTCAAAAAATCATGCACACACGTGAGTCGATCATTTGAATCTAAAGCACTTTTACGCTACATATAAATTGAAATACTCAGGGCGCATTCCTTCGTCAAATACTTAGATCAACAAGTAGTCTCAGACCGCGTGCTGCACCTACTTATCCGCAGGTTTAAATTGTGTTAACCAGTAAAGATTTACGGGAGAAGTTTGCAGGTAAAGACCAAGCTCACTGGCGGGTACGGAGCGCAGCGGAAAAGCCGTCCGGTGCAGCGCCTTATATTTTCCCTTTGTATTCCTTGAAGCCCTCCAGCAATTGCCGGAATGAAGTTGGCTTGTATTTTTCAAAACTTTCTTCGTCCACGTAAACGAAGTCGTACTCCACGTCTGTCTGCACCCGGTTGATGTCTTCGCACCATTGCCGCAGCCGCGCCAGCTTCAGCGGCACATCCAAATCTTCCTGCCCTTTGGTTTCGACAATGACAATCCGCTTGTCGGACAGCTTGACCATAAAATCCGGGTAGTAGTTGGAAATGTCGCCATTGGCGTTCACATAGTCCAACTTGAACTGTACGGCCCAGTAGTTCTTCGCGTAAGACAGCACGTCGGTGCAATCCTCCAGGAATGCGGCAAACCGAAGCTCCAGTTGGCTGTCACCAATGATACGGTTAAAGACGCTTTTCTTTGGGACAAGGTAGCCTTGGTCCTTGGCCACAAAAGGCCGGGTCTGGCGCAACTTAATCGTGTCCCGGATTTCGGCGTCGCCTTTGTCCCGGACAGTCAGCGCGTTGATAGCCTTTTTGAAGGTCTCAATCAGGGTCTTGGCGGCGGCCAGTTCTGACAAGTTGCGTAATGTGTTGGGGTCTTCCAGTTCCACCGGGCGGTCAAACAACTCCTCTTGCACAAACGCCTTGACCTTGCCATACAGCACGTCATAGCCACTGACCAGGCGCAGATCCTTCATGATGCTTTGCGCGAAGTAGCCGATCACGCTGCGGTAGTCGGCAACACCGGTCGTGTCGAGAATCGTGGTATGCGTAATCTCGCCGTTGGCAATGTCCTTGAATACGATCTCCCTCTGTTCTTCTTCGCTGAATTGCAAATACAACAATCGCTGATGCTCCAGCGTGGCGATGTCCAGATCGCCCAGGCTTTTGTATTCCCGGTAGACACGGGGGGTCAGCACCGGAATTTCAATGTCCAGCGCGGCGATGTCCTTCTTCTCGTTCTCCTTGTCAACTTCGACCACCAGCGGAGTCTTTGGACCCGTCCCTTCTCCCATCGCCTTGCGCTCCAGCACCACGCCTTCGGCCTGAATGGATTCCACGAACTCCATAAAGGCATCGGTGCCGACTACGCTGACATACTCTTCCACATCGTCGGGATACATCTTGCGCAAGCCCCGGCCCAGCGTTTGTTCGGGCAGGATGTTGCTTTGGGCCGAATAGGCGCGCAGGCCCACGATGGTGGTGACATTCTTCACGTCCCAGCCTTCTTTGAGCATCATCACCGAGACGATGGCCCTGTACGGGCTGTCCATCCCGTCAATCTCATTGGCCTGTTTGCGCAGTTTCTCCAGTTCGTCCTTGTCCTTGCCCGTGGCCGCTTCGGAAATCTCGCCGTTGTTCTTGGTGTGAATGACCAGCACGGCGTCTTTCAAGTCTGGGTACTGCCCCTCAAGATACTCGGCCACGTCGTCGCAGTTGCGGGTGTCGTCGGTCATCACGAACAGGATCGACTTCTTGCCCATCTTCTCGTGCTCAGCGTACGCCTTGCGCCATTCGATCACGCCCAGATGGATATAGTCGGCGTATTTCTCGGTGTACTTTGCGCTCTGTCGCTCCTGCAATTTCGCGCGGCTCGGCGCGTCGGGCAGGACGGGATGCTTGACGACATTCTGCGAGATGGCCTCCACCAGCGGGTAATCGGCCACGGTCTGCACGAAAATCGCGCCGTTATTGTGCTTGGGCGTGGCCGTCGTATCCACCTGCATGGAAAGAGCCGCCCCCTTCTGCTTCAGCCGGTTGTGGATGTCTTCGATTGCTTTGAACCAGGCCATGCGCGGATCATGAATATGGTGCGCCTCGTCATTCAACACCATCAGCTCGTCTATATCCCGGACGATCATGCCCAAGTCAACCTTGGAATCCGTGGTCGCGCCCGTGGGCCGCTTGCCCAGAAAATAATCCCGCATGTCTTCATCATCGGGTGAGGGCGGAATGTCGTCGCCGGAATAAACACGGTGGATGTTGGTCAGGAAGATATTGCCGGTAGGCCGGGTGATACGAACCTCGTCTTGCAAATGCAGCGTCAGTTGAAAATCATCGCGCCAGTTGCGTCCGTCAATCCCGTTATCAGGAAGCACCGGGTCGTCGAAGAAGATACGGAGGCCCTGGAAATCCCGGTAAACACGGTCGAGGACGATGATGTTGGGCGTAATGACCAGGAAGTTGCGCGCCAGTTCAGATTCCGGCTCGTAAAGTTTGTGATAAAAACTCCACGCCAGCGCCAGGCTCAAGACCTTGGTCTTGCCGGTCCCCGTCGCCATCTTCACCACGAACCGCCGCCAGGTCTCGTCGAACATGCTCCCGGATACAAGGCCGCTTGCATCGAAGCGCATCAGATCGTGTTTGTCCTTAACCCCCACCACATCGTAGAGATAGACAATTGTCTCCAGGGCCTCGCGCTGGGCGAAGTAGTATTCAAACTCCGCCATGGTCCCGTCGGCCTTTGGCAACAGGTGAGGCTTGTTAAACCACCAGTTGAGCAGACTCCGACTGGTATCCGTCGCGCCCACATATCCCCCGTCACGGAAACCCTTCACCTTGCGGCGCAGCTCCGCCACAAGCGGCGGCATAAGTTTCTCCATACTGCTTTCCCGCAACGCCTCATCAGCGGGAAACCAGCGGATGCCCGGATCGAGAATCGCGTGCGGGGATTGAGGGAAGTCTTTATGCAGGGCCATTAGTTATCCTCTCTCTCGTATTGCGCCATTGTCATCTTGATCTATCGTGCGAGATTTCTCTCTGCGTTCGAAATGACACTTCGACCGTCATTCATCTGTCATCTCTATTGTCATCTCGACCGTAGGGAGAAATCTATCCTGTATCATCATCTCGACCTTTTTCTTTTTTGTCATCTCGACCGAAGGGAGAGATCTCAAGCCACCCATCACTCAGATCCTTCCACGCAGGATTAACGGCGATAACCAGATTGTTCTTCTTCTCTCGACGCCATTTTTTGATTTCCTTCTCCCTTGCTATCGCGGCGAGGACATCATTAGTTTCCTCGAAGTAGACCAGCTTGTTCACGTTGTACTTTTCCGTAAAACCAGGAACAATCTTCATCTTGTGCTCATATACCCGCCTTTCAAGATTGTTGGTTACGCCAACGTACATGACCTTGTCGTTCTTGTTTGTCAATAGGTATATGTAGTAGCGATGCTCTCTGGGCATGAGATTTCTCCCTTCGGTCGAAATGACAGATAGGAAGCGTTATGACGGCGCATCTCTTCACGCAACAGAATCCGTCGATCTTCCTCGATGCGCTCGTCCGTCAATTCCTGTCGCCGCGTCTGGATCGCGAAGTAGGTTTGACCCTGCGCCACGATTTCCTTGTTGGGATCGGCGTTCTGAATTACGAGGTAACAGGCGTAGCGAGAAAGCAATGTGACTTTGATCTCGCGCCTGCCACCTTTTCCGATCTCGATCATTTTGCTGACGTCAGCAAAATGATCCTCAATGCGGTGTCCACTATTGAAACAGGCCATTTTGGCCTTTTCAATAACCCCCTCAAAATTGCGGTAATCACCGTAACCCAATGATTCTTGGCGGTAAAGATTTCTCCCTTCGTTCGAAATGACAGCATTATTTGTCATTCCGAAGGCAGGTTCTGTCATTCCGAACGAATGTGAGGAATCTAACTTGGTGTAGAGAGATGGCTCGTTCCCCCTTTTTTTGAGAAGATACGCAATATCCATCGCCATTATTTTTTCCCTCCGTTCTTCCCCACGCTCACCTCGACAATTGTCATCGTATCATTGCCGAAGATGTCCACCACCTTGACCGCCAGCTTGCGCCGCCCCGGCGAGCATTCGTGAAAAACACTTTTCAGTTCCAGCGACCGGTCCTTCTTCGTACGGAAGCTCTGCCACTCGTTCTCGAAGATGTAATCCCCGGTCCACTGTTCTTCCCATTCGCCTCCTGAGCCTGTCGAAGGATCGGAGTTCTTAACCCGGATGATCTCGCGTTTGCTCTCAAAGTCAAAGTCCACCGACCAGTAGTCAATCCAGTCGGTCCAGTTCTTGGTGAGCACTTCGCGGGTGACGATCCCATCCTTGTCCTTGCTAACCTTCACGATCTGACCCTTCTCCGCCACGATCCGGCTGCCCTTGTTCTTGATCTCCGCCTCTGCGTTGGCAATCGAGTCCTGCGAGTAGAACACCGAGAAGTCCGTCAGCTCCACTGCCACGGCGGGAGATTCACCCTTCTTTCCTTCGCGCACAAGCGGCTTGACCTCGATGAACGACACGTCGTGGAACACCACCTGGTTCTTTTCCACCGCCCGCTTGTCGAACACCTCGGCGGGGATATACTTGGGCGCGATATCAATGCCCTTACTCCGCGCCTCGTCCAGCACGTTGGGGAAAAGCCCCATCTCGAACTCGAAGCCCAAGATGTCCACCTTGGTGATATGCTTCTTGCGGCATTCCAGGATGATCTCCTCCACAAACAATCGCGTCACCGGCAGGTTCACCGGCCCGACGGCCACCAGCCGCCCGGCCTTCTTGCCATGGAAAGCGGTGAAGCCCGTTGTCTTCTCCGCCCGGTAGGCCCGCAGGATCAGGTCGAGGAACGCCGCCTCTTTCTCTTCCAGTTGCTTTTGCTGTTCCGCCTCGCGCAGGTTCGGATTCACGCCGATGTAGTGCTGGCGCTCGTATTTGCCCAGGTTCAGGATTTCAAAGGCGCGGTAGTCCTTGCCTTCGGACTTGAGCGCGCGCTGCACCCCGATTAGCCGCTTGCGCGTGGTGTGGATGGCGAACTTGCCGAGGTCGGTCG
>JBAQLU010000144.1:0-2128 GCA_049302065.1 Thermodesulfovibrionales bacterium | reverse complement strand
GGTATAGCGCGGGTCGTAAATAATTTTACCGCCATGATTCTTTTCTAAAATCTCGGCAATTAGCAAGGCATTCATATAATAGGATTCAATAAAATCCCCTTTTTCGGTGGCAAAGAAAACCCTATCTCCATCCGCATCCCAGGCAATGCCAAAATCAGCCCCTTGGTTTTTAACCAGATTTAGAAATTCCGGCCGGTTTTCCGGTACAAAAGGATCAGGCCGGCCTTTGGGGAAAGTTCCATCAGGCATATCATTCAAACCAACAAGTTCTATGGATAAGCTCCCTTTTTTAACCACATATTTAATAACTTCGCCTTGATAGCCAAAGTTGGGATTAATTACTATTTTTAACGGCTTAATCGTTTTGACATCAACAAAATTTAAAACAAAATTGGCAAAATCATCTAGAATATCTTTCTTTTCAACCTGCCCTTTTTTATCACTAATAATTTTGTCTTTGTTTACCAAGATTAGGTCACGAATTTGTTGAATCCCCTGTTCGCCAAAAATGGGATAAACTGCTTCACGAACCATCTTAATGCCACCGTATTCGCGAGGATTATGAGAACCGGTTACTTGAACCCCACCGGCTAATTTATAATAACCAACAGCAAAGTAATACATTTCCGTAGAAACTAAGCCGATATCAACTACATCAATTCCGGCGTCAGTTAAACCCTTAATAACTGCTTCTTTTAATTTAGGTGAAGAAAGACGCACATCCATGCCAACAGTAACTTTTCCTTGAGGCTTGACATATTGGACATAAGCTTGGGCAATCCGGTAGGCTAATTCCTCATTCAAATCGGTCGGGTAAACTCCACGAATATCATAAGCTTTAAAAATGGAAGAATTGATCGCCATAAAACTATTTTAGAAATTCACTTATCAAAAATCAATTGACAATCTTGTCCTTAAGATCAATTTGTGATAAAATTCCTCTATTATGAAGAAAGATATTCATCCCCAATGGTATCCTCAAGCCAAGGTAACTTGTGCTTGCGGGGCCAGTTTTGTCACTGGTTCAACCAAACCGGAAATTCATGTCGATATTTGTTCTCAATGCCATCCTTTTTTTACCGGTGAGATGAAGTTTGTTGACATCCAAGGCCGTATTGAAAAATTCCAGGCTAAACAGCAAGCCGCCCAGGGTTATACTAAAAAGAAAAAAGGTCTTGAGGATAAAGAAGAAAAACCAAAGACATTAAAAGAAATGCTTCACAAGAAGTAAAGGAATCCTCTAATGAACGAAAACATGGCATTGATTGAAATTCGCGGCGCGGCTGGCGGTGAAGAAGCCAAAATCTGGGCTGATGATTTACTCAGAATGTATCTTCGTTTTGCCGAAAAACAAGGCTGGAAAAGCCAGATTGTCAGCAAGGGCGTTATTAGAATTCAAGGCACCAACGTTTACCAACTTTTAAAGAATGAAACCGGGGTCCACCGAGTTCAAAGAATCCCGACCACGGAAAAAAGAGGCCGTATCCATACTTCAACGGCAACAATCGTTGTCTTGCCGGAAATCCCTGAAACCGAAGTCAAAATTAATCCCCAAGATTTAGACTGGCAATTTTACCGGGCTTCCACCCAGGGCGGGCAAAATGTCCAGAAAGTTTCCACCGCCGTCAGATTGATTCACCGACCAAGCGGTCTGGTGGTCACCTGCGAACAGGAAAGATTCCAAGAACAAAACCGTAAACTTGCTTTAGAACTGTTAAGAGCCAAGCTTTGGGAGCAGGAGGAATTAAAAAAAGAATCAACTGTTTCCGGCTATCGTTCGGCCATCGGCCGTGGTATGCGGGCGGAGAAAATCCGCACCTACAACTATCCCCAAAATCGAGTCACTGACCATCGTCTGGGTAAATCATGGCACAATCTAGAAGCAATTGTTAATGGCGATTTAAAAAAGATTGTGGAAAATTTTACTCAGCCGTTGACTGAAGGATAACGTCAATTTCCAATTCCTGATCGTCGCGCCAAACGGTCAATTTAATTTTATCTCCTACTTTCTTTTGGGAAATCAGTCTACTCAACTCATCGTCAACCGTTTGTCCGTCAAATTTGGTAATGATATCATCGACTTTAACCTTGGCTTCATCGGCTGAGGAACCTGCGACCACTTCAACAA
>JBAQLU010000143.1:0-9019 GCA_049302065.1 Thermodesulfovibrionales bacterium | reverse complement strand
GAAATATATGGATTAACGTCACAGTTACTAATAAGTTCATAAGTAAGGACACCTTTAAACACCCTCCCCATTATCCCCTCCCCTCAAGGGAGGGGCGATTCTTAAGTCCCCTCTCCCTTGAGGGGAGAGGGCAAGGGTGAGGGTGTGTGGCTTTACTAATGTTCTCATTAGTAAGAAGAGCCGCTATATCTGTGCCATCGAATATAGCTGAAGGATATGGAAGGCAAACAACTAAAGAATATATACAGGCATTATATATAGCTTACGGATCCAATTGTGAATTAGAGACTCAAATTCTTTTAGCAGGCGATTTAGGATATATTGAAAGCAAAGATTTAGAGGAACTTCAGAAAGATTTAGGCGAAGTTGAGAGGATGCTTAAGTCTCTTATTAAATCTTTAGAAAATAAGCGCTTGAATCCCTGAATCCTTGAATCCTCGAACCCTTTAAAATGAAATGAAAATCCAACGAACCATTCCCCCAGCAGCAGCACCGGTAGATTTGATGAGCATACTTTACGGTATTGCAGGGCTTTTTATAGGCAAACGTTATATAAAAAAGATTGAAAGTGAGATAAAGAGTTACTTTGGCGTCAACCATGTTTTTCTCGTTTCTTCAGGCAAGGCAGGTTTGACATTAATCCTGCAGGCCCTGAAAAGTCTGCACCCTGAAAGGAATGAAGTGCTCATTCCTGCTTATACCTGTTTTTCGGTACCATCTTCGATCATAAAGGCGGGTTTGAAAGTTTCGCTTTGTGATATCGATCCATCAACCCTTGATTTTAATTATGAGCTTCTCGAAAAATCTGTAAGCAAAAAAACTCTGTGTATTATTCCTACTCATCTTTTCGGTATTCCTTCTGATGTTGAGAGGATACTGAACATCTGCAAAGACAAGGCCATCCCTGTTGTTGAAGATGCAGCCCAGGCAATGGGAGGCAAATATAACGGTGAGTTGCTCGGAACAATAGGTGATGTCGGCTTTTTCAGCCTCGGCAGGGGGAAGAATATCACCTGTGGGTCTGGAGGTATCGTTATTACAAATAATGAAATGATTGCCGATGCAATCGAAAAAATATATGCAACGATTGAGTGCCCTTCCCTTCAAGAAGAAATGATTGAATTATGTAAAGTGATAACGATGGCATGCTTTATCCACCCTTCCCTTTACTGGCTGCCTTCCGGCCTGCGATTTCTGAAATTAGGAGAAACCATATTCTATAAAGAATTTCCAATAAAAAAACTCTCTGGAATACATGCTGGTTTCTTAAGAGACTGGCAGAGAAGACTTGAAGAGTCAAATAAAATCCGCAGAGAAAATTCAGAATACTTTTGCTCAGCCTTAGCCTCAACCTTAACCTTTCACAATGGTGCTTGTACTCCTTTTCTCCGTTTACCTTTCACCACTGAAAGCAAGGAAATAAAGGAAAGGATTTACTCTTTTTCAAAAAAAGAGGGACTCGGGATAAATCACATGTACCCGAGTCCCATAAATGAGATTGAAGAAATTAAAAATCAATTTAACGGGAAAACTTATCCATCTGCTAAGAGCGTTTCAGAAACCCTTTTGACCATTCCAACACATCACTTGCTATCGAAAAAGGACAAAGAGATAATTAGCTGTCAGGTATTAGCCCTCTGTAATCAGCTATCAGCAGTCAGAAGCTGAAAGCTGACAAAAGCGGTCGTATATTTGATAAAATTTGCTATAATATTTAAAATTTTAACTTTAAAGGGGAGCATAAAATGCCTATTATGACACCAAAATTGAGTGAGGTTCTGATCAAGACAACACATTCAAAAGACATAGATGATGCTTTAAATAAAATTCTTTCAGAATATCTGGAGTTAAAGTTAAAAACATTGCTGGAAACAATTGATGGATTTCAGAAAAAATGGGGTATGAGTTTTGAAGAATTCAAACGGCATTTTAAGGAAGGAACTTTGAAAGAAGATACCTATTCCTTCGATACAGAAAAAGATTTCTGGCAGTGGGAAGAGGCTGAGACATTAAAAAAGCACTATGAAGAGATCAAAGGACAGTGGACGTAAATCAATTTCTTCTTTCATTGCTTGAAGGTCTCTCTAAGCTTGATTTTGTTGAAAAGGTAGACATTCAAACAGAGGTATTTGTTCTTAAAGGGCGTGCAATCTTAAAGAAAAATCGTTTCTTACAGCTATACTTCAATGAACTTACTGGAACTACAGCCTTTGCACTTATAGAAAAAGATAACCGGATTTGGGGAATAGATTATGACAATATGAGAGGGTGGCATTTACATCCTTTGGAAAATCCTGAGACTCACTATAGCATAGATAAAAAAACTATTGAAGAAATTATAAAAACATTATTAGAGGCATGGTCGTTTCTTGAATAGAATGACAAGCCTTATTGATGAAATATGGAAGGATCTAAATTCCTTAATCAGTTCATTGCAAAAGGCTTAACCTTAACCTTGACCTCAACCTTAACCTTGTTTTTTTAATGCTTAACCTTAACCTTGACCTAAAAATGTATCTTATCATCTTTATCGGTCAGATATATCCCGGCGCGAAATATGAAATCTTTTAAAGATATGTTGAGCAAGATAAACTACTACAATTCCCGTATTCTCCAGGAACTCTCGTACAAAACTGGTGGTGGATTCGGGAAGCCCACAGGTACTATTGTACTTCTTACAAATCGTTGTAATGCACGCTGTGTTCACTGTCAAAGTTGGAAACTTGAACCGGTTGATGAAGTTGACACCGATGTCTGGCTAAGAACTTTTCATGAATTAAGAAGATGGCTTGGTCCCATCTTCATTTCCATTACCGGAGGAGAGACTCTTTTAAAAAAGAATTCAATTGATATAGCAGGCTATGCAGCCCAACAGGGATTCTGGGTTGAGTTTCTCACAAACGGATTTCTTATGGATGAGAATAAGGCAGAGAAGTTAGTCCGGAGCGGAGTCAAAAGAATCAAGATTTCTCTTGATGGAAGCAGGCCCGAAATTCACAATAAAGTCAGGGGAAGAGAGGGATTCTTTGAAAAGGCATCATGGGCATTAAAAACTTTGGCTGAGAAAAGGGATGAACTTGGACTTGATCTCCAGATATGGGGAAAGACAAGCATTATGAGCATTAATGTTGAAGATTTGCCCAATATTGTTACCCTGGCCAGTGAAATGAAAATTGACGGGGTCGAATTCCAGGCGTTGGAACCGGTATATTATTCAGAACAGCTTGGAGACCAAGATTGGTATAAAGACAATCCTCTCTGGATCAATGATTCTGATACACTTTCAAAGAGCATTCGTGAGTTAAAGGCTATGAAACTGGCAGGATACCCTGTTCTAAACTCTCCGGAAAATCTTAATTTAATCAATAACTACTTTGAAGATGTCGAACATCTCTCATACAAAATACATTCACATGAATACAAGAAGAAAAAAGATGAGTGCCGCTCATGGGTGGGTGGACTGGAGATCATGCCTGACGGCGGCATGAAAATGTGTCACTGGATGAAACCTTTTGCAAACATAAAAGATGGGAACATCCACAGAGCATATGGAAATCGCACCCGCTGCTGGAAGAACCACTGCCCATATCTCAGGCAAAGAGAAGACTGAAATGAGAATATAAAATGAAAAAGATTGATAAAAAAATCAAATGTATTTATGAGGCCGGCCTGGAAAACATGGTTGTCCTGGTAACGACCAGGGTTAACGGGATAAATTATATCATGACAAGTGGCACTGTAGCAGAGGTCTCTCATGAACCTCCAATGCTTGCGGTCAGTATTTGTCCGGAAAGGCATACACATGACCGTATTATCGAGAGGGGTGCCTTTGCCATAAACATCCTTTCCGTGAAACAAAAAGCATTGGCAAGAGCCTGTGGTTCCTGTTCAGGGAAAAAGGTGGATAAATTTGAGAAGTATCATATCGATTACAAACTGAGTGAAGGAGATCTGCCATTCATACGCGGCTGTTTTGCAAATATTGGTTGTAACCTGGTGGCCGCCCATAAACATGGAGACCACACTATCTTTGTCGGTGAAATGCTTGAAGCCGATGTATATGGAGAAAGATCGCAACGGCACCTGCTGCTCAGTGACATGACAAGGAGATTTCCTGCTCCTGTGTATACATTCATGAGCAAAATTCCCGTATTCCACTGGATGAAAAGAATTGCAAAAAATAAGACTTAAGAATTGGCTTGGATACAGGCACGATGAGAGATACTGATGTGCTTTTTTATGCTTCATTGCAGCCGAACAAAAGAGGCTCCTTTGAGGATTTCATCTGTCACCTTGCATCCGCATGCAAAGAGAACAATATCAAGATAAAGTTTGTAGTAGGGAATGATGTTTCCAATCAGGTTAAAATTCTTTTTAAGGAATACCATGTTGAATGGTATCCGCTCCCGAGCAAGGCGTCTGTCAAAGCCTTTGCAAGGGTAATCAAAGAGACTAAACCCAAGCTGGTACATTTTCATTTTATATCACCCTGCAGTTTTTTAATTGTGGTCTGCCGTCTTTTGAACGTACCAAAAGTCATTTTAACAGATCATTGTTCTACCTCAATGGATCACAATGACTCAAAATTCAGATCTTTTTTTCTTCCTCTGATATGCCTGAGAAGAAATTTATTAAACAAGCTCGTTGACCATTATATCGCAGTTTCAGGTTTTGTAGCAGATCGTTTGATATTAGAGGACAGAATAAACAGAGACAAGATCAGCACAATATATAACGGAATTGACCTCGAGAGATTCTTTCCCACCAATGAAAAAAGTAAGTTTAAAAAAGAACTTTTTAAAATTGAAGATTCCCGGATCGTCATATCATATATAGGCCAACTGATACCGGAAAAGGGTATATCAGTTTTTTTGGATGCTGCCAGGTTACTAATAGAAAAGCGTAGCAGTATTCTTTTTGTAATAGCAGGCGAAGGACCATTGATGCAGCTTATCCGAAACAAGATTCAGGAATCCGGAAACGCTTCTCATTTCTTATTTCTGGGTCAGCGAAATGATATTGATGCTATTCTGAAGGCATCGGATATACTTGTTTGTCCTTCGATATGGGAAGAAGCATTTGGCCTTATTATTGCTGAAGCCATGGCTTCAGGAGTGCCGGTTGTAGCAACCAGAGTGGGAGGGATACCTGAGGTTGTCAGTGACGGAGAAACAGGAATTCTCGTTGAGCCGAATAACAGTTTTGCACTGGCACAGGCTATTGAAACCCTTCTTGAAGATAATGAAATGCGGAATCGATTTGGTATTGCAGGATGCAAAAAGGCTTCAGATTATTTCAGCATCGACAATATCGTATTGAAGACAATGAGAGTCTATCAGGAAAATTTGTAATTTTCTGAGACCTTATCATAATGAAACTTGTCATTACCATAGATACCGAGGAAGATAACTGGGGGGATTTTAGTCCCACAGATTATACTCTTGAAAATATATCCCGGATTCCAATTCTGCAGGAGATATTCGATAAATTTCAAGTAAAACCAACGTATCTTTTAACTTTTCCTGTGGCAAATGATGATAAATCAGTATCCATATTGAAACCTATTCTTGATGATGGCAGGTGTGAGATAGGGACTCACTGTCACCCATGGAATACCCCGCCTCTTGAAGAAATAATCAGTGATAGAAACAGCATGTTATGCAATCTTCCTGAAGACCTTCAATTCAGGAAGATTAAATTATTGCATGAGACGATAGTAAAGAATTTCAGTATCAAGCCCGTTTCTTTCAGGAGCGGCAGATGGGGATATAATGGTTCAGTTGCCAGGAATCTACACAAACTCGGGTATAAGGTAGATACTTCAGTGATCTCTTTTACCAACTGGACGCGTGAGTTTGGTCCGGACTTTTCCGAAATCGACCCTCGGGCATTTAGGTTCTCCCTTGATAATATCTATAATGAATCCAATAGCGGCGCATTGATGGAAGTTCCCGCAACGGTTGGCTATTTGCAAAGGAATTTTGAATTGAGCAACTTCTTGTTGAAATTAATTAAAAGAGGTTCCATTCGGAAATTGAGATTGGTTGGGATACTTAATAAGCTGAACATTCTGAATAAGGTCTGGCTGTCTCCGGAAAACTCAGACAGCAAGACTATGATTGAGCTTACAATGCAAATGATGAATAATAAGTACAAGCTTATCAATATGTTTTTTCATTCCACATCTCTTAAAGCAGGCAAAAGTCCATATGTAAGGTCAGAGAATGATGAAGTGAGATTCACGGATTGCATAAAAGACTTCCTTTCGTTTACAAGAGATGTTGGCATTGAACCCGTCACGTTATCTGATTTGGTGACTTTAGCATGATAACCGAAGTTGTTTTCTGGTCTTCTCTTATATTCATCTTCTACGCCTATTTTGGCTATCCTTTGCTGCTTGCATTGGTGGGCATATTCAGGCAACCCGGCATATATAAAGGTAACATAACTCCAATGGTCTCTTTTATTATCACCGCATACAATGAAGATAAGCGGATAAAGGATAAGATTGAAAATACTTTAAAACTCAATTATCCAAAAGAGAAATTGGAAATTATTGTTGCATCAGATTGTTCGACAGACGGAACTGATGAGATCGTGAACTCATATAATTTTTGTGGGATCAGACTTGTCAGAGCACAAGAAAGAAAAGGAAAAGAAAATGCTCAGAAATATGCTGTTAATGCAGCATCAGGAGATATTCTCGTTTTTTCTGATGTCGCAACAATACTCAAACCGGACGGCATATCCCAGATTGTCACTAATTTTAATGATCCTTCAGTCGGTTGTGTCAGCAGTATTGACAGATTTATTGAAGCAGACGGCAAAATCAGCGGTGAGGGCGCTTACGTCAGGTATGAGATGTTCCTCCGTTCTCTTGAAACAAAGGTTAACACCGTGGTAGGTCTGAGCGGCTCATTTTTTGCAGCACGAAAAGAGGTCTGCAGAGACTGGGCTATAGACCTCCAGAGTGATTTTAACACACTGTTAAATTCTGTAAGATTGGGATTAAGGGGCATATCAGATCCTGACAGTATTGGCTATTACAAGAATATCGCTGAAGATAAAAGGGAGTTTGAACGCAAGGTCAGGACAGTATTAAGAGGGATTTCTGTTTTTATGAAGAGCCTACCCATGTTGAATCCTTTCAAATATGACCTTTTCTCGTGGCAGTTATTCAGCCATAAACTTTGCCGCTGGTTGGTGCCATTCGCATTGATTGCGGCCTTTATAAGCAATGCATTTTTGATCATCGACTACGACTCAACCTTTACCTATTCCTTTACCGTGTATTTGTCTATTTTTGTCCTGCAGTGCACTTTTTATCTGGTCGCTTTACTTGGAATCAGTACAAACTTGAGAAGAAATATTTTGAAACTCCCCTCTTTTTTTGTTCTGGTGAATTTGTCCATTCTGAATGCCTGGTACCGGTACTTCAGGGGCGAGCGGATGGTAAGATGGACACCGTCGGAAAGGTAAACTCAATAAACTAAGGCTGAGGTTAAGGTTAAGGATAAGCAATGGCATATAATTTATTTTAATCTATGGCCATCGAGTGAAATATTTTAATGATTCAGAATTAGAAGAATGTTCGCGAATGAATGCTATCCTTAGTTGAAATTTAAAGTAGTGGCTCCTAAAATGATGTAGTTTCCAGGAAGAAACAAAGCATCAAGAAAGGAGCCAATATGAAGAAAGTACTACAAATAAGAGGAAAAGGCAAGGTCAGGAAGGCGAAGGCAGTAGAGGTAAAGGGCTTGGGAGAATATGGGGCTATGGATTTGGACAGCAAAATGGCGCTCATCCACGAACTGATACCCATAGGACTGATGCATATAAAAGAACTCCTGCAGGAGGAAGTGAAACAGTTGGCAGGAGATAGGTACCAGCGCAACGGTATACCGGGATATGACCGGTGGAGTAAACAGCAGGGATCGATCTATATACAGGATCAGCGGATCCCGGTGATGGTGCAAAGGGTACGGGACACCAGAAATAACCGGGAAGTCCCGCTGAGAACATACGAGCGATTACAGTCACCAACGGCAGACGCAGATGAGAAGGTGCTCAAGAGAATTCTGCACGGATTAAGCTGCAGGAATTACCGGGAGTGTTCGGAAGCGATACCGGAGGCATTATCTTTAAGTGCATCGACGGTATCGAGGCGATACATCCGGGCGAGCACGCGGAAGTTGCAGGAGCTGATGGAACGGAACCTTGGAAGATATGATGTTATTGCGATTGTAATAGATGGGAAGAGGTTTGGAGAAGATGGGATCATCATGGCGGTGGGGATAACGATGGAAGGCAAGAAGATATTGCTGGGTCTCATTCAAAGCGGGACGGAAAACCATATAGTCTGCAGGGACTTTTTGCAGAAGCTCATCGCCAGGGGACTGAGATATGAACAAGGACTTCTGTGCGTTATCGATGGCGCAAAGGGATTCAGAAAGGCCGTCACCGAAGTATTCGGAATTCATGGGATCGTGCAGCGGTGTCAGTGGCATAAGCGGGAGAACATAGTGGAGTATCTGCCGAAGAAAGTGCAAGGAGAGTTTCGGAGAAAACTTCAGATAGCATATGAGAAAGAAAACTATGAGGAAGCCAAAGCAGCGCTTCTGGCGATCAAGAAAGAACTTCGTCTGATCAATGAATCAGCGGTGAGCAGTCTGGAAGAAGGGTTTGAGGAGACATTGACAGTTCACCGGCTGGGTGTAGCAAAGGGACTCCGAAAAACTCTGAAGACAACCAACGTAATTGAATCAGTGCTTGCGCTCGTCGGACAGAAGACAGACAAAGTCGATTACTGGAAAAACAGCGATCAGAAACAGCGGTGGGTAGCAACGGCGTTGCTGGATATTGAGATGAGGCTTAACCGTGTCAATGGGTACAGACATCTTAAAAACTTACGCATCGATTTACAGAGAGAAATTATGCAGGCAAAGGGAAAGGAGGCAGTGGCTGCCTGATATGCAGCAAGGGGCCGCTACTGAATTTCAACGAGAAATGGGATTGACTC
>JBAQLU010000142.1:0-1869 GCA_049302065.1 Thermodesulfovibrionales bacterium | reverse complement strand
CTACCTCTCGAATCACTTTTACCTCTTTCTTTGGGTCATCCACCTCGAGGCCAATAATCGTATTGACGTGTGGAATTCCCAATAACTCGGCGACAGCAGGCCCGACGATTCCTGCATCGTCATCCATGGCCTGCCTCCCCGCTAAAATCAGATCAAAAGGTTTATCTTTGAGATAAGCCGCCAAGGCTTTGGCGATGGCAAACTGATCCGAACCCTCCAAGCCAGGGTCAGTGATCTGAATCGCATCATCTGCACCCATGGCGATTCCTCTTCTCAGGGCATCAACCTTCTTATTGTCAACGGTCAACACAGTGACCTTGCCGCTAAACTTTTCTTTTAATTTCAAGCCTGCTTCTATTGCAATTTCATCGAAGAAGTTGGTGAAGTATTTATTCTCGATTTCCAATTCAGAATCCGATTTGACTTTTATGATCGCTTCCGGATCAGGAACCTGTTTCACCAAAACATAAATCTCCATCTTAACCTCTGATAAATCCGAAATCCCTGCCTGCGGCAGGCAGGCGAATATCGAAATCCTAACTCGTAAGGAGCGAGGCGTTAGGAGTAAGGGGTAAGCCCACTTACGACTTACGCCTCCCGCTCTCACGGATTGTTAATCTTTACAAAAAATTCTTCCCAGATAGTCACACAACACTTCATGGGTGCCACCACCGTAAAGCAAGAACTTCGCATCCCTCCAGTACCGTTGTGGCGGATATTCTGAACAGAAGGCATTCCCTCCATAAATCCTCATCGCCTCTTCGACGGCATACATACACATCTCGGTCGCATGATATTTGGCCAACATGCACTCATTGGTGCAAGGAATTTTGTTTTGAATCATCCAGGCACATTTGTAAGCGTAATTCCACGAGACCTCATACCAGGCCCAATATTTTGCAAACTTTTCTCGAATCAACTGGTACTTACTGATGGGGTTTCCAAAAGCGATCCGGTTTTTGGCATACTCCCTTGCATCCTCCATGGCTCCTTTTGCAATGGCTAAGGCATTCATCGCAGTCATTACTCGTACTTCATTGAGAATCTCTCCAGCATATTGAACGCCTTTTCCAACCTCCTCACCCAGAAAATTCTCATCGGGGATGAAGACATTATCAAAGACCAATTCACCTGTCACCGAGCAGCGGGAGCCCAACTTATGAAGCCTCTGGCCGGGGACGAACCCATCACGATCCGCTGTCTTCTTTTCAACCAAATAGAAATTAAGACCTTTCAGGCCTAATTTTGGATCAACCGTTGCCATCACCGTTGCAAAATCACAAATGGGTCCGTTAGTGATCCACTGTTTTCTTCCATTGATTCTCCAGCCTCCATCCACTTTGGTTGATAGGGTCCTTGTCCCGCCCAAGTCAGAACCGGACTGGTCTTCAGTAAAGCAGATCGTTCCGATTTTCTCGCCCTTTATCGCTGGTACGAGGATCCTTTGTTTGATGTTTTCATTTCCAAAACGGGCAATGAAGTAAGTTCCCATGAGAACTTGCATGATCGCCGCCATGGCGAACCCACAGGATCCTCTTGCCAATTCTTCGTAGAAAATCATCTGGGAGATGGTATCCGTAGCCATTCCACCATATTTTTCTTCATGCCTCAGGCCCAGATATCCCAGAGCAGCGAACTCTTTCCAAAGGTCCCAGGGGAATTCTTCTTTTTCATCCAATTCGGCCACCCTCGGCATGATCAAACGATTCACTGCATCCCGAACCATCTGCCTGAAGAATTCTTGTTCCTCGGCAAAAGTGAAATCAAGCGCCATGGATCTTGCTCCTTTCGTCGCAATAGTTCGGAGTGATTAGTTCGTAGTTCGGAGTATTTATTCTTAAAACTCCGAACTCCCAACTCCGAACTCAG
>JBAQLU010000141.1:0-1626 GCA_049302065.1 Thermodesulfovibrionales bacterium | reverse complement strand
GCCGTAAGCTTGTCAACCCCGGCCTCGCGCACCGGGTCCGGGAGTTCGATACCGGGAATGGGTCGTTGCCTCTTCAGGAGGACATTCCTCCAGTAATCGGTGAGGGCAACGTTGATCTTGGACATCTTTTCGATGGCATTCACCCCGAGGATGGGCACCTGTCCATGGTAAGACTTGCCGAGAGTGCGGATTAAAAAGCGGGTGCGCCCCTGGGCCGCCAGCCCGATTCCCGTCAGGCTTCCATCCCACTGGACACCGAAATCTGCCTTAACGATTCCCTCCTGGATGAGAAAGCCCAGCCCGGTGATTCCTCCAATCTCCTCATCGCAATTTCCAGTAAGGATAAGGTCCCCCTCGAGTTTGATGTCCAAATCGTGAAGGGCCTGAAGGGCAAAGATGAGAGAAACGATCTCCCCTTTATCGTCATTCGCCCCCCGGCCCCAGACGTAACCGTTTCCCCGGTCGAAAGCACTTCGCCCATAAGGGTTGTCTTGGGTCACTTCTCCGCCGAGCGGGTCAACGGTCCATCCCTCCTTCTGGATAGCTGCTGTATCTATATGCGCGCTGGCATGGAGGACAGGTGTTCCCTTTTTTCCCCTATACCTAACTACGACATTGCTCCTTGGTCCCTTCAGTCCCATGATTTCGGCGCCCTGCAGTTTCAGGTATTTCTCCGGCGCATTATGGATCTGGACCTCGCACCCCAAAGATTGAAATCTTTCCGCCAAAACCCCGCAGATCGTGTCATAGTTCAGGCCGGGTGGAACCTGGGTATCAATTTGAATTAATTTCTTCAGGAGAAGCACCATCTCATCCCGGTGGGCCTCAATATAGGAAAAGACTGACTCTTTCAACTTATCCATAGGCTACTCCTAAAAATGAGAATTGATCTCCGTCGGAGTGTCGTCATAGAACCGGTAGGCCAAGGGCGTGGGCCGGGTTCTTCCGCACCATGGCGACAATCTCATCTTCCTCAATGCCGCAGCGGAGCATCGTCTCGATATACATCCGCATCCCTTCCACGGGAGGAGGATTGTAGATCTGGCCGAAATCCGTCGACATGATGCAGTGTTCGGGACCGACGGCGCGGATGGCATCGGCAATCTTTTGGGGATCGACTCGGTCACTGGTGGGCATGGTGGCAATGAAGCAGTGCTCGATAAATACCCCCTGCCCGATCATCTCTTTCTGTTCCTCCACCGAGGCGCGGCAGCCGAAGGAAACGGACAGCGGGTGAGTAATGATCGTCCGTTCAACGCCCACCCTGCGGCGGCGATTCGGATCCGGACCGATGTGAATATGAATGTCAATTGCCCCTTTGATCAGTTCAAAAGTGTCCATCTTTTTTTCCTTAGAAATTTATTTAAGGATAATGGTGGCTAGGCTATAAACAATTCCTTGGGAGAGCATGGCCTGGATTTCGTTGTGGCTATATCCGAGTTCCTCCAATATTTCGTTGGTATGTTCCCCTTTAAGGGGGGGAGGCAGTTCCAGCGTTAGATATTCCCCGTCAATTTCAATGGGGTTTCCCATCGTACGTATTTCTTTACCCTTGAGCTTGAACTTCCATAGGGAAATCGATTCAACAAGGGCTGAGTCATCTAAAACATCAGCAAAGTTATTGAT
>JBAQLU010000140.1:0-1646 GCA_049302065.1 Thermodesulfovibrionales bacterium | reverse complement strand
ATCGTAGGAATGCTTCTTGGCTTGGCATCCTATTACTGTTTGGTAAAATACTTACTCCGGGGTCCGATGATTGCTCAACTTTTCGGGACCTTTGGATTAATGCTATTCTTAAGATATCTTGCCCAATTTCTCTTTGGCATCGATTACCGGATCATCCAAAAAGGTTTGCTCGTTGGAAAGACTCTCTCATTGGGCCCCTTCAGACTTGATTGGACGAAGCTCTCCGCAGCGATTCTGAGTCTTATTGCATTCCTTTTCGTCTACTACCTTCTTCATCGAACCAAACTGGGAAAAGCCCTCCGCGCCACAGCGCTCAACAAGGAAGCAGCCAATTATATGGGGATTAAAACCGATCGGATGAATGCCCTTGCCTGGATGATTGGTGGAGGAACCGTTGGCATTGCTGGAGGTTTGATCGTTAATTTCTGGTATGTCTATCCTACGGTGGGACTCCTCTTCGTCATGATCGCCTTTGCATCGGTGGCCATGGGTGGATTTGGAAGTATTAAGGGAGCTTTCTTCGCGGGAATCTTAGTCGGGATCATTGAGATGTTATTCCCGATGGTTGGTCATCTGACCGGGTGGGATTTCTTTGGCCCTCATTTTAAATTCACCGTGGTCTATTTTGCCTATTTTATCATCGTTGTTTTGAGACCTCAGGGATTGTTTGGATGGAAAAAATAAGGGACGCCTTAGACTTCAGAGATTTCTCAAAACCAGAAAAGGTTGGCTTTGCCATTTTCACCCTTTTCCTTCTCATCTTTCCCTGGCTCGGGGCTGGATCCTTTGTCAAGGCTGTGGCGATCCAGTTCCTCCTTTTCTCCCTTTTTGGAATGGGATGGAATACTATCGGTGGTTACGGGGGTCAGGTGGAGCTGGGCAAGGCGCAATATGTTGGAATTGGCGCCTATACCGTCGCCCTGATGATGGTCTGGTGGAAGATTCCTTTCTGGGTCTCCATGCCCATCGGGGTCCTCATCGCCATTGGATATTCCTTCATAATTGGATATCCTCTCTTTCGGCTGAAAGGCCATTACTTTGCCATTGCTACCATCTGTACCTCATTAGTGCTTCAAGACATTTTTATCAACTGGAAACTGGTCGGAGCTGCCAAGGGGATAGAACTTCCCATTCATGAGCACCCTGATTTCCTTTATATGCAGTTTAAGTCAGATACTTATTATTTTTATTTCATCATGGCTCTCTTTTATGTCGCCATTTTCTATATGAACTGGTTTCGAAAATCGAAATTGGGTTATCAACTCCGGATGATTAAAGATGATGAAGAGGCGGCTGAAAGCCTTGGTATTGATGCTCGGTGGTGCAAGATCAAGGCTTACTCCATTGCCTCAGCTTTTGTGGCGGTGGGGGGTGGATTCCTGGCTGTTTACAATCTTTATATCGATCCCTATTCGGTGATGGATTTAGACCTTTCAATCAAGATTGCTTTGATGTCGATGTTGGGAGGAGCGGGTTCCATGTGGGGACCCATCATCGGCTCAGCTTTTTTAGTTCCCCTTGACCGCTTTCTCGGAAGTTGGCTGGGTGCTCAGAAAGGTTTGATCGGAGTTGATTTTATGATTTACGCCGCATTGATCATGGTCGTTTCTGCTTATCAACCCAGAGGGATCTGGGGGATTATTGAG
>JBAQLU010000139.1:0-5467 GCA_049302065.1 Thermodesulfovibrionales bacterium | reverse complement strand
ATACTACCCCTCCCTTGAGGGGAGGGGATGAAGGGGAGGGTGATGTATGTGGCTTTACTTATGAACTGATTAGTAACCATCGACATCATCGTAAAGGATCTCTCCGTCAAACAGCAGATCAACAGATTTTTAATGCTTTAACTATTGATGTTGAGGATTACTTCATGGTATCTGCCTTTTCCGATATAGTTCAGTTTGATGATTGGCACAAGTATGAAAGTCGCATCGAAAAGAATACCCGTAAAATCCTCGACTTACTCGACGAGCATAAGGTACAGGCAACCTTTTTTGTCCTCGGCTGGATTGCGGAACGCCATCCGGAACTGATAAGAGATATCCATAGTAGAGGACATGAGATAGCCTGCCACAGCTACAACCATAGGCTGATATACCATTTGACCAGAGCGCAATTCAGGGAGGATGTTTATACGGCTAAACGCATCCTGGAGGATATTACCGGAGCAGCAATTTCCGGATACAGGGCGCCGAGCTATTCCATAACCAAAAAAACTCTCTGGGCACTTGATATATTAATCGAGGAGGGATTTCTCTATGATTCCAGTATATTCCCTATCCATCACGACTTATATGGATTTCCAGGAGCAAATCGTTTCCCTCATGTAATTAAAAGGGGCAATGGAACAATAATAGAATTCCCTCCATCTACTTACAAACTATTTGGTCAGAATATACCTGTTGCTGGTGGAGGTTATCTTAGATTGTTCCCGTTACAGATTACCAAATCAATGATAAAAAAAATAAACACAAAAGAAAAACAGCCCGTCACAGTTTACTTCCACCCCTGGGAGATTGATATAGATCAGCCGAGACTGAACGGATGCCTCAAATCAAAATTAAGACATTATATGAATCTCAAAAGTACTTTTCCAAAATTGAAGAGCTTCCTGAAGGAATTCAGGTTCAGACCGTTAGGAGAATTCGCGGACTCTTCATTGACATTCAATCCCCCTGTCTCACTGCAAATGTAATTGTTCATGCTATTCACCATGAACAATTACAAAGCTGAGCTTTGAAAATTTCTTTTATTCAAATGGATCGTATAGATAAAAAATATTTCCTGCATGGATTTATTCTGCTGGGAACATTTCTGTTTTGTTATATCCAGGCAATTTCTCAACTCTTTTCTTTCTGGAAAAACAGTTATGTATACTCCTATGGATTCCTAATCCCTGCTATCAGTATGTATCTTGTCTGGATAAACAGAAAAAAGCTTAATGACATTGATCTTTCTCCAAGTTATATCGGTGGATTACTGGTATTTTTTACAGGCATTTTGATGTTTGTCTTTGGCAACAGAAGCAGTGTTTTGGTAATTCAATCGCTATCCATTGTTATAACAATCTCCGGCATCGTTCTGTTTATCTATGGGAAAAAATTCTTTTCAGGTCTGCTTTTTCCGATAGCATACCTGTTGTTCATGATTCCCATATGGGATATCCTGACAGAACGCCTCCAGTTTCCTTTTCAGAACTTCACTGCTCTCTCTGCTTCAAAATTGCTTCAAGTAGCAGGTGTACCTGTATATAGAGAATCTATTTTTCTTGAATTACCGAACATAACCCTCGAGGTGGCAACTGTCTGCAGCGGGATAAACAATCTTATAGCGGTTCTTGCCATTGCCCTGCCACTTGCCTATCTTTCTCTCAAAAGCTGGCCGAGAAGGATTCTGCTTGTCACAGGCGGTATTGCCATAGCAGCCCTTTCGAATGGCCTCAGGGTTGCCATCATGGGTTTTTTATCATATAAGGGCATAACAATTACTCTCCATGGTCCCGGACATATACTACAGGCAATGTTCGTCTCATTTGTCGGGTTTATTGTCCTTTTCATTGGAGCATGGATCCTCTCAGACAGACATTCAAAATCTGCAATTTCTTCAGAGTCTGAAAACAAAGAAAGATTCCGGACAAGCCGGAATGACAGACCGGCGACTGAATGTGGCCTTATTTATGAACTCCTTAGTAATCGCCTCTTATACCTCACAGCAGGAATTTTATTTATCACCGGCATGTATATAAATTTTTACAGCCCATCTCCCGTTCCTCTCAAATCAGATCTGAAATTCTTCCCGTATGAAATTGGTTCATACCAAGGTACAGATGTGTCAGTTGATAATAAGCTAAATGAGATGTTTGATACAAACAATGCAGTGGCAAGGGTCTACAGGACAGATTCGGGCGGCGAAATGAATCTTTACATAGGATATCTTGAATCACAGGAACAGGGAAAGGAACTCGTAAATTATAAATCAGCTGAATTTCATAATGCCGCCTCCCGGGAAAAGATTTTAACTGACAAGTCTGGAACATTCGAAATCAATAAGGTTATCAGTCAAAAGAATGGAGCTGAAAAGGTAATCTATTTCTGGTATGACCTTAATGGACACATTATAGCTGACAGATATTGTGCAAAAGTGCGCACTGTATTGGATTCTCTAATCAACCGCAGAACAAACGGAGCCATTGTCATGGTATCAGCAGATATTCCAGATGCAGGAGATAGTGAGAAAGTCTTTAAGGATACAGAAGATTTCATCCGGGTTCTCCTGCCAGTTTTGCAGGGCTATCTTCCTTAAAAAAATTGCACCACAGAGGACACAGAGAACAAATGTTGCCTTTTTCAGGTTCTTCCTACTTTTGTATGAATAAATAGAACCCTCTCCCTTGAGGGGAGAGTCCCGAAAGCTTTCGGGATTGAGGGGAGGGGATAAAGGGGAGGGTGTTTGATGAATGATCTCCATAGACATTTCACGGCTAAAGCACTCCGGAAGAACTTTACGGATACGGAAAGGTTATTAAGGGCGGGGTACCTATGGATGATACCCACACGAAAGTCTGAAGAACCTCTTTTATAGTGAATCAACTGTGTGCACGCTGTTTAATCTGTGTCTAAATCTGTGATTCAACCATGTTTAACATAGGCGATAATCAAAACAAATCCATGCACATTCAGTTAATGCGGTCCGAAGATGAATTTTTCCATTTAAAGGAACGATGGAATACCTTATTAGACGAGTCAGTAGTGAACAGTATCTTCCTGAGATGGGAATGGCTGTATTCCTGGTGGAATGCCTATAGAGAAGATAATTATAAGCTCACCATACTCCTTGTTTTCAGGGAGAAAGACTTAATCGGGATTGCACCTTTCTATGTAAAAAAACTTTCCTTGAATGGGCTTCTATCCTTCAAGCGGCTCCTGTTCCTTGGAACAAGGGAAGGAGACGTCATATCTGAATTTATGGATATTATTTGCAAGCCTGGTGAAGAAGAGACTGTTGTTCCGAAGATTATTGATTTTATTGTTCAGGAGGATTTGAGCGATGACCTCTGCCTTCATAAAATAGACCCTTCATCAAATACTATTTCGGTTCTTCAGAGACTCTCTGACGATAAGAAATTCCTCTCTGTTGTCCAGGAAGAATATGAAAGCCCTTATATAGCTCTGCCGGATACAATTGATGATTTCTTCAACAACCTCGGAAGTTCATTGCGTTCCAAGCTGAGGAATAACAGGAGAAAATTGGATAAATACCATGATGTCTTCTTTCGCAAGTCATGCAATGTTACTGACTTGGATAAGGATTTTGAGGAGCTCGTCCGTCTTCATCAGCTCCGCTGGAAATCGCGGAATTTTCCCGGATCCTTTTCCGGAGAAAAGTTTTTCATGTTTCAAAAAACAGTTATGCCGCTTCTTTTGAATAATGGGAACCTGGAATTATGGTTCCTGTCTGTTGGGAATAAAAATATAGGCGCTCTTTACAATATCAGGCACAACAATAAGATTTACTTTTATCAAGGCGGGCTCGATACATCATTCGATGAAGGTCTTGCTCCCGGCTATTTGCTCCACAATCATTGCATAGAAGATGCCATACAACAGGGTCTCGATGAATATCATTTTCTCCTCATGGGAAATCTTGATGCCTACAAAAAGCAGTGGGCTAAGAATTGCAGAAAGATGTGCGATATTTATATTGCGCGTCCGGGAATGCTGAAAGTCCTAATGGCAATGAAAAACAAGGCAAGAAATTATTATCATTCTCTCCATAACCATTATGAAAGGCTCTGTTCCCGATGAATGTTCGTTTTATGAGGAATGATGATACCGCTGCATGGACCTCTTATGTAATGGATTCACCGCTCTCCCATTGTTATCATCAAGTTGGATGGAAGAACGTTATTGAGCAAAGTTTTGGACACAATACATATTACTTACTGGCTGAGAACAGCTCGGGTAAGATAAAAGGAATTCTGCCATTGATCCATATAAAAAGCAACTTTTTCGGTAATTATATGGTTTCCCTTCCCTTTTTCAATTATGGAGGAATATGTGCTGATAGTACAGACGCTTATTCCTGTTTACTAAGCGAGGCGATAAGGATTGCAAAAGGGGAAAAAGCAGAACATATTGAATTAAGACATATGGAAAATAAAACCATCGATCTGCCTGTAAAAACAGCAAAGGTATCGATGAGATTATCCCTTCCTGAGAAATCAGAGGACCTTTGGAAATCACTTCCATCGAAATTGAGAAACCAGATAAGAAGGCCTGAAAAAGAGGATATGCATACACAGATAGGAAGACATGAAGAACTCGACAGTTTCTACGAGGTTTTTTCTGTGAATATGAGAGATTTAGGCACCCCCGTTTATTCCAAGGAATTTTTCAAAAATATCTTGAAAGAATTTCCGGAATCAACCTGGATATGCTCTGTATATAATAAAGACGGAGAGCCTGCAGCCGCCGGTTTTCTTGTCGGATTCAAACGCATGCTCGAAATTCCGTGGGCCTCATCTCAGCAGAAATATAACCAATACAGTCCGAATATGCTTCTTTACTGGAACGTCCTGAAATTCGCCTGCGATAATGGTTACAGGGTTTTTGACTTTGGCCGCTCTACACCCGGGGAAGGCACTTACAGATTCAAGGAACAGTGGGGAGCAAAACCAACTCAACTTTACTGGCATTATTGGCTGAGAAATGGTGGTCCGTTACCAGAACTCAATCCCAAAAACCCCAAATACCAGCTCGCAATAAAGATATGGCAGAAGCTACCGGTTAGCCTGACGAGGCTTCTCGGACCAAAGATAGTAAAAAATCTTCCATGATTGCTAAGAATAGGGTTCAAGGAGTCAAGTGGTCAAGGATTCAAGTGAAAACCATCGAAATAAAAAATGTTAAGGGGCAAAGTGATGCTTAAAAATTATAAGGAATTGAACGTCTGGCAGAAAGCATACCAACTATGCATCAAAATATATAAAGCTACAAAAAGATTTCCAAAAGAGGAAATATATGGATTAACGTCACAGTTACTAATAAGTTCATAAGTAAGGACACCTTTAAACACCCTCCCCTTTATCCCCTCCCCTCAAGGGAGGGGCGATTCTTAAGTCCCCTCTCCCTTGAGGGGAGAGGGCAAGGGTGAGGGTGTGTGGCTTTACTAATG
>JBAQLU010000138.1:0-21860 GCA_049302065.1 Thermodesulfovibrionales bacterium | reverse complement strand
TCAGCATCCTCCCATGGATGCACAGGAGGAGACTGTTTTTTGCAAAAACTTAAAAATAATCTCATTGATTCTTAAACAATTTTTAAAGTGATTTTTTATCTTGACAGGAGGCATTATAGGATGTCCCCAAAGCATCGAGAAGGATTCCCGACAAGCGGGAATGACATACAATGTGACCTTACTTATGGTCTTATTAGTATATAGCCTTTTTCCTTGCAAAACAGTTTGACTATTATTTAGACTATATTAAGACCATAATTAAAGAGGTGATCCGATGAAACTCAGCGAAGATGTTAAACCGATAAGCTATATCAAATCTCATGCTTCTGAAATTATTCGTGATTTAACTAAGAAGAATAGCACTGTTGTTATTACCCTTAATGGAAAAGCAAAGGCAATACTTCAGGATATTCGTGAATACGAAAAGATTCAGGAGAGTCTTGCCATGCTAAAGATACTTGCCCAGAGCAGGAAAAGCCTTGAGGCAGACAAAACCAGACCTGCAAAGGATGTATTTCGCAACATAAGGGCAAAAGCAAAGGAAGCTAAGCAAAGGTGAAATATGCTGTTGAAATCATCATTGATGCTGAGAACGACTTATGGGGAATATATCGCTATGTAGCCAGGAGTGATTCTATTGAAAAAGCTGACCGCCTGCTTGACAACATAGAGAAAACTATAGCCACTCTCGAAACACTTCCGTCCCGGGGTCATTATCCGCCTGAACTGGAACGAATCGGAGTTCTGGAATTCAGGGAGGTATTCTTTAAGCCCTATCGAATCATTTATCAAGTAGTGAAATCTGTTGTTTATGTTCACTGTATCCTTGACGGCAGAAGAAACCTCTCCGATCTCCTCCAGGACAGACTTTTGAGATAATTGTCAATGCAATTAAGGGTTTGACCATAAGCATTCACTCAAAAATCACATAGCTTTTTACCTTTTCGAGTCTTTTGCCCTTCATGCCCAGATCTTCAAGGCCGGGGATCCATCTCTCTTGCCGCACTTTCAGTATCTTCCTTACTGTGTCAGGTCCGAGACCGGGCACTCTCAGTAATGCTTCCCTGTCTGATGTATTGATCCTGACCGGATAATACTCCGGATGACAATCTGCCCAGACCTCTTTAGGGTCTTTGTCCAATCTCAGATTCCCTGTTTTGTCGAGGAGGATATCCTCATTGTTAAACCCGTATCTGCGGATGAGAAAATCAACCTGGTATAAACGGTGTTCACGCATGAAAGGCTCTCCAGGGTTTGTGAGGAATTGCCTTTCACCAGGGATGTCGGGGTCCCCAAGACCTTTCTGATAGGCAGAAAAATAGACACGCTTGAAATTCAGGCGCCTGTATAAACCAAACATTGAATCTACAATCTCTGAGTCTGTCTCATTGGAGGCGCCGACAATAAACTGGGTTGTACATTTGACTTTCGAAAACCGCATCTCCTTTGCCGTGAGCTTGCCCATCAACTTCAGGGGACGGAGGATGTCGTTATCGTAGTCCTTTTTAGACGAAAGTGCTGCGAAGTGCTTTCTGCCCGGTGTTTCTATATTCAGCGAGACCGAAGTAGCAAGGGACATGGCATCCTCAATCGCTGCATCTGATGCCCCGGGTATGATCTTTAAATGAATGTAACCTCTGAACTTATGTTTGTATCTGAGAAGACGGGCAACGGTATTGATTTTATCCATAGTATAGTCTGCATTGCCGATGACAGCGGAACTCAGGAAAAGTCCGAAGACCTTTCTCCTTCTCTGATATTCCAGAAACACGCGGGTGACCTCTTCAGGCTGGAGTGTGCAGCGGCGCACGTTTGATTCAGAACGGAGCGGGCAGTACCTGCAGTCATTTGTACAGGAGTTTGAGAGGAGGGTCTTCAGGAGAACGGTATAGCCGCCCCGCGGGAGAGCAACCGGATAGAGCCATCTGCCGTCCGGCCCCCTCTTCCGGTGTTCGTCCTTCAGGGTGCCGCATGCACAGGCCAGGTCGTATCGTGAATCTTCGGACAGAATTTTCAGCTTTTCGATGGTATTCAAGGGAAAAACCTTCAGTGATCTATCTCTTTCAGGAGTGCATCAAGGAGATCTTCCTCTTTCACCTTCCTGACGATCTCACCTTTTCTGAATAGTATCCCTCTTCCTTTTCCACCGGCTATGCCAAAATCAGCCTCTCTTGCCTCTCCAGGACCGTTTACTACACATCCCATAACAGCAATGGTTATAGGTTTATCGATGTTTCTCACTTTATGCTCAACTTTTTTCACAAGACCTTTTAGATCAATCCTGCATCTGCCGCATGTAGGACAGGATATGATATTAACACCCTTTTTCCTGAGACCAAGCGAACCGAGTATGGCATAAGCAACCCTTACTTCCTCCTCTGGTTCTGCAGTAAGAGAAACCCTTATTGTATCCCCGATCCCCTCAGCGAGCAATATCCCAAGACCTACCGAGCTTTTTATGATACCGACTGATGGCGGACCAGCCTCTGAAATTCCTATATGCAGAGGATAGTCATATTTTTTTGAAAATAATCTGTATGACTCGACTGTTTTCATCACATCTGATGCCTTGAGAGATACCTTGATATTCGAAAAATTCAGTTCCTTTAGTGCTTGTACATGCCTTCCTGCACTTTCAACAAGGGCCTCTGGTGTAGGATGTCCATATTTCCGGAGCAGGTCTTTTTCGAGTGACCCTGCATTTACGCCTATCCTGATAGGTATCCCTTTATCTTCAGCAGCAGAGATGACCTCTTTTATCTTCCACCTTGCGCCGATATTCCCGGGGTTTATCCTGAGTCCGTCAACTCCCTGTTTTATGGCTTCAAGTGCAAGCCTCCAGTCAAAATGGATATCCGCTATCATTGGAATGGTGATGGACTTCTTTATCCTGCCGAGGGCTTTTGCAGCATTCGTATCCGGCACTGCAAGCCTTATTATCTCGCAGCCGGATTTTTCGAGGGACTGAATCTGCCTGACAGTCGATTTCACATCAGCGGTATCGGTTTTTGTCATTGACTGTACAACAACCGGGTTCCTGCCACCGATAGGTATTCCGCCTACATAAATTAGTTTTGTTCTCTTACGGGCTTTCATGTTTTATGTGTGCATCCGTCTCATTTCGGTTCATCTCCATTTTCTCAGTTTCTGCCTCTTTCTGCTTCTTTTCTCTATATTCCCTAACAGCTGCAAGGTGCTCTTCTGCAGTTACAGAAAAATGATGGGTGCCGTCATTGTTGGAGACAAAGTAGATGTACATTACTTTTGCCGGGTTCAATGCAGCTGTAATGGATTTCATACTGGGCGATGCAATAGGCCCCGGTGGCAAACCCTTAATAGTATATGTATTGTATGGTGATTTTCTTTTCAGGTCGTCAGATGTTATCTTTTCTTTTGAGCTCTTTATCCCGTAAATTGCAGTCGGGTCTGCCTGAAGTCTTATTTTTTTCTTAAGCCTGTTATGGTAAACAGCAGAGATCAGGGGTCTTTCTTCATCTGTTACAGCCTCCTTCTCAATAATTGAAGCGAGGGTCAGCACTTCTCTCTCCGTCAAGCCCAGTTCCTCGGTCTGTTCGATCATATCAACAGAGAACTTATCTCTCATCCTGTTTATCATTGTCGCGATTGTTTCCTCAGTATCCATCCCCTTCGGGATCTTGTAAGTATCAGGATAAAGATAGCCTTCAAATGTCGGGGCGTCAATATCAAAAGATGATAAGAAAACCTTATTCGATGCAAGGTTAAAGAAATCCTCTTTCTGAATGATGCCTTTTTCAGATAACTTGTCCGCTATCTCTCTCAGGGAATCACCTTCGAGCACCCTTATCTCATATTCGATGATCTGCCCTTTCCTCAGTACTGTCAGGAGATCGAGCAGGCTCATTGAACGGTAGATAGAATAATATCCTGCCCTGATCTTTCTATCAATACCGGTTATCCTGCCGATGATGAGGAATAAGGTTTTATTCCTGATAAGCTTTTCTTTCGAAAATATTTCAACCGCCTCCCTGAAGGTTGCACCCTTTGGTATACCGACCTCGATATTTTTATTGCCGACAGGAAGCGGGCGCAGAAGTTGGAATGCAACATACAGCACGCAGGAGATGGTGATAAAGGAGAATGCAAAAATGACTCTTCTTTTCATGATGTTAGGATGACAGAAGCAACTTGTTACAGTCAAATAATCAACAGGCAAAAAAAGAGGGGATAGTGTTATCCCCTCTTTTCAGAAGCAATTGACTATCTGCCTGTTTTTTAGTACATTCCACCCATTCCGCCGCCTGGAGGCATCGAGGGTTCTGGTTTCTCCTCAGGGATATCGGTGATCATGACCGAGGTTGTTAACATAAGCGCTGCAACTGATGCGGCATTCTGCAGGGCATATCTTGTGACCTTCGTAGGATCAATGATACCGATCTTTATCATATCGACATACTCTTCTTTATCTGCGTCAAATCCGTAGTTGACTTCCTTTGCGTGTTTTACTTTTTCGACAACCACCGAGCCTTCGATTCCGGCGTTATTGACTATCTGCCTGATCGGCTCTTCAAGTGCCCTTTTTAGTATTTCAACGCCTATCTGCTGGTCATTATCGAGTTTCAGTGTCTTAAGTGCAGGGAGGCATCTCAGTAATGCGACCCCGCCGCCGGGGATAATCCCTTCTTCCACAGCAGCCCTGGTTGCATTGAGGGCGTCTTCGACCCTTGCCTTTTTCTCTTTCATCTCTGTCTCGGTTGCTGCACCGACATTGATTACAGCAACACCGCCGACAAGCTTCGCAAGCCTTTCCTGGAGTTTTTCCCGGTCATAGTCGGATGTGGTCTCTTCTACCTGGGTCTTTATCTGTTTGACCCTTCCCTGAATTTTTGCCGGGTCTCCGGCGCCCTCAACGATGGTTGTATTTTCTTTATCTATATTGATCTTCTTTGCCCTTCCGAGGTCGGATATCTTTATGCTTTCAAGCTTTATGCCGAGATCTTCCGATATCATTGTTCCGCCTGTGAGTACTGCAATATCCTCAAGCATCGACTTGCGTCTGTCGCCAAACCCGGGGGCCTTCACAGCGCATACCTGGATTGTTCCGCGAAGCTTGTTCACTACAAGTGTTGCAAGGGCTTCACCTTCCACCTCTTCTGCAAGGATCAATAAAGGCCTTGCCATTTTTGCAGTCTGCTCAAGAATGGGGAGCAGGTCTTTCATGCTCGAAATCTTTTTCTCATTGATAAGAATATAGGCGTCTTCGAGCACGCATTCCATTCTTTCAGGGTCTGTGATGAAATAAGGTGAGATATATCCTCTGTCAAACTGCATCCCCTCAACAACATCGAGGGTTGTTGCCATGCTCTTTGCCTCTTCAACGGTAATGACGCCGTCTTTGCCGACTTTATCCATGGCCTC
This sequence comes from Thermodesulfovibrionales bacterium, assembly GCA_049302065.1. GTDB lineage: Bacteria > Nitrospirota > Thermodesulfovibrionia > Thermodesulfovibrionales > SM23-35 > VGWX01. Next base: position 16,463 of record JBAQLU010000138.1, on the reverse strand, counting down.
TGCAATCAATTCACCAATGGATGTATCGTTATTTGCAGAGATTGTACCGATCTGTGCTATCTCTTTTTTGTCCTGTACCGGTTTGCTGAGTTTCTTGAGTTCATCGACAACTACTTCAACTGCCTTTTCTATTCCCTTTTTGATATCCATTGTGTTCGCACCTGCAACAACATGCTTCATGCCTTCCCTGTAGATTGCGTGTGCAAGAACTGTAGCTGTGGTTGTACCGTCACCTGCTGTGTCTGAGGTCTTTGATGCTACTTCTCTGACAAGCTGGGCACCCATGTTTTCCCAGGGATCTTTCAGCTCAATTTCTTTTGCTACAGTAACTCCGTCCTTGGTTATTGTGGGCGCACCGTATTTTTTATCAAGTATCGCATTCCTTCCCTTCGGGCCCAGTGTAGCTTTTACTGCATCGGTCAGCATGCTTACGCCTTTGAGTATGGCGCTCCTTGCTGCATCATCAAAAAGTAACTGCTTAGCCATTAAATCATCCTCCTTTTATATGGTTAAAATATTTGTTACTCAATTATTCCGAGAATGTCCTCTTCCCTGATGATGAGGTATTCTTCGTCGTCGATCTTGATCTTTGAACCCGAGTACTTATCGAAAAGTATCGTATCCCCTACCTTAACATCCATAGGCTGACGTTTACCGTCGTCTGTCACCCTGCCGGGACCTGCCGCGATTACCGTGCCCCTCTGTGGTTTCTCTTTTGCAGTGTCGGGGATAAAAAGACCTCCCGCTGTTTTTTCTTCCTCTGAAGAAAATTTGACGAACACCCTGTCTCTTAATGGTTTGAACTTCATAGACTGCTCTCCTTTCGTTGATATAAGTTTTTTATTTTTGTTAGCACTCGAAGTCAGTGAGTGCTAATATAATAAGAATTCAGGGTATTTAAGGCAAGGGTTTTTATCGGAGAAAAAGGGTTAATATCTAATAAAAGCTTCTATTTTTGATTATTATCTATTATTATCTAAATTTTTAAACTAAAGAGATTTTTTCTTGTTCTCCAGAAAGTTCCTCAAAACCTCTTTAAAGAAATCACCCTTATCCCGGACCTCCTGTGCTATCCTGTTTTCATAGAGTTTAAGCCCCTCTTTTATTTCCGGGACAAAGACAGAGGAAAAAGTATTATTCCTGATTGATTCATCAGCTTTTGCAGTATTGTAGAGGTATATATCTGAAATAATGGTTCTTGCAAGCCTTCTGGCCCGCTCTATTTTGTCATCTGAAGTAGGCGCTGATATTTTCTCCACAGGTTTTGTTTCAGGTTCTGTTTTTTGCTCAGTTTTTTCTTTTACCGGCGCTTCTGCCGGTTTTTCAACTTTCTCTTCCTTTTTATCATCAGGTTTTTTACTCCTGAATGCATTGATTGAATCCATAAGGAGTCCGGTTATGCGGTGTTCCTCGATATAATCGTCGGCGTCATAAAGGGATTCAGGTTCTCTTCTGTATCTGTTTTTGTCATATGGTGAGCTAATGAGTATAAACTTCATCCATTTTGTCTCAGGTCTTGCCTTTAACCGTTTACATACTTCAAATCCATAGATTTTCGGAAGACTGACCTCGATTACTGCGAGGAAAGGAAGTTCTTTAATCGCCTTGACCATGGCCTCTATTCCGTCAGAGGCTGTAATTGTCTCGTAGCTATTCTGATTTAACAGAGGAATTATTTCATTAATAATAGCAGGGTTCGAATGTGCAACAAGAATTTTCATATTGTCCGTAGGTTTTTCTTGTACCGGTGCGGGTTTTTTTACAAGAAGTACGGTGCTGCATTTTGGACATTTAAACCGTGAACCTGCTTCTGTGAGCTTCCCGTCATCAACCTTAAGTTTTATTTTGCATTTCGGACATATTACAATCACTGTCTATTCCTCCTTGGCAACCAGAGTTTTATCGTTACAAGACCTATGAGGAACCCTCCCATGTGAGCGAACCATGCAATACCGCCGCCCCTATGAAGTCCTGTACTTATCAAACCATTAATGAATTGTATAATAGCCCAAAACCCGATAACTATCAAGGCAGGAATCTTCACAGTCGTTATAAAAAACCCTAAAAAAATCAATGTATGCACATTTGCCCTTGGAAAAAGCAGCAGATACGCGCCCAGGATACCGGAGACAGCGCCGCTTGCCCCGATCATAGGGATGAGAGAATCCGCACTTGTCAGGGCATGTGCATAGGCAGCAAAGATCCCGCAGGAGAGATAGAATACAAGAAACCGCAGATGACCTAAAACGTCCTCTATATTATTGCCGAATATCCACAGATAGAGCATGTTGCCCCCAAGATGAAACAGGCCGCCGTGCATGAACATGGAGGAAAAGACTGTCAGCGCCGGATGAATCGGCTGGACCTTTTCAAAGGTCAAAAGGTAATGAGGAATTGCACCATATGCATAGGTTGCTTCCTTTATCCCTGATTGAGAAATCATCTGCAAGATGAATATGATTACATTGAGTGCGATAATCCCGGCTGTAATATATGGAGTAGTATGAGTCGGGTTATCATCTTTATAAGGAATCACCTGTTTTTACCTCTGAAAAAGCAATATCAGGAATTATACGGTAATAGGTGGCAGGAGTCAAAAAACAAGGTATTTAGTGCTTGCATTCCATGATTTAGATATGCTATAAATTTACGGTCATAAAACGTTCTCAAAAATGAAAAAAACCTATAGGGGGTTCTATGGATAATAAAAAGATCATATCAATATTTTTGCTTATCGCCTTTATGATTTTCCCCGTTTATGTGAGCGCTGCAAAGGGGGTTCCGGAAAAAGGCGGTTATTCAAAAGTTACGCAGATGTGCCTTGCGTGCCACTCGGATAAAACTCTCAGCAAGAAGCTGATGAATAAGGAAATCCTATCCCTCTATATAGAGAGCAATGAATTTGCCAAATCTGTCCATGCCAGAGTGGGCTGCTCCGGCTGTCATCCGAATATCACTCTGGACAATCATCCTGTCGTAACGCAGATCAGTAGTAAAAAAGAATATTCTGCAAATGCAGCCAAAAAATGCTCGGTATGCCACACATCCGAGCAACTGCGGAAAAGACAACCGATTCACAGTTCTTTAGCCGCAAAAGGCACATGTGTTGAGTGCCACGGCTCCCATTATCTAAAAGGGATTGCTGAAGCAAAAGCCGGAGTAAAGGAAAATCAGTACTGCCTTACATGCCACAGGAACAGAATCGGAATGGTAATGAAGAACGGTGAATCCCTCTCTGTTTATGTAGACGAATCAATAATCAAAAATTCAGCGCATGGAAAACTTCAGTGCATAGACTGTCATAAAAATTTCTCAAAGACTGCTCATCCCGTGAGGTCTTTCAATAGCAGGCGCGATTATTCAATTGTTAACTCAGAACTCTGCTGGAAATGCCATGCCGAACCATTCAAGCAGTATGAGGTCAGCAGCCATCTCGAGCAACTCAAAAAAGGAAATACGAAGGCCCCAACATGTACTAACTGCCATGGCGATCATGCAGTGGCCGGCACCAAGAACAATAAGAATATAGGCTTAACATCCTGCAACGTCTGCCACGCTGACATGAACAGTTCATTTGAAGCGAGCGTCCATGGAAAGGCGAGGAAAAAGGGAGATGAGAAGGCCCCTGTCTGCTCATCATGTCATAATGCACACGATATCACATCTACTGCAATGACAACAAAGATTAAGGATGGTTGTCTGAAATGTCACAAGGATGCTGGAAAGCTGCATAGCAAGTGGCTGTGGAACCCGCCGATTAGGCTCTCTTCCTTTGCAGAGGCACACTTCGATGTCGTATCCTGTGCAACCTGTCATTCAACAGGAGCAAAACCGGCGATCATTCTCAGCATTTTTGACCGGAAAACAGGGAAACCGATATCTGAGGAAGAACTTCTGAAGATACTGGAGACGGATTCAGACGGGCTAATGGCAAAGATTGATACAAATGGAAATAGCATAATAGATGCAAAAGAGGTCTGGGATCTCTTTGCCGTTCTTTTCCAGAAAGGGAAATCAACGGTATTCATGGGCAAGATGGATGTCCGGACCGCAAAAGAGGCACACATGATCGGCGGCAAAGCAGATGCCGTAAGGAAATGCGAAAAATGCCATCATCCCGAAGCTGAGCTGTTCAAGGATGAATTTATTGCGATCAGCAAATCCGACGGTACGGTCAGGTTCCTGAAGGCTCACAAGGATGTGCTGAATTCCATCTATACGATTCTGCCGGCAAGAAAGTTCTATGCGCTTGGAAGTACGAGCGTAGAGCTCTTCGATATACTCTTTGTCGTTGCCCTGATCGGCGGCATTGCTGTTCCGATAGGACATATTACATTCAGAATAATAACTTCGCCCCTTAGGTCATTACGAAGGATGGGGAAGGGAGGTAAAAAATAATGCAAAGGATATTTCTTCACTCAATATGGGTACGGATATGGCACTGGGTGAATCTGGCGGCATTTATCATTTTAATCATCACAGGTGCCCAGATAAAAATGGGGGACAAGCTGAACCTTTTCTCTTTTGAGACCGCTGTTGATATCCACAGCTGGCTTGGTTTCATCCTGATAGGCAACTACTTTATATGGCTTGTCTATTACCTGGTAACAGGAAACATAAAGATTTATATCCCCCCCGTGCATAAACCGATAGAGTTTGCAAAAAAGGCCTTAATTCAGGCCAAATTTTACGGGTATGGCATTATGGTTGGTGATGACAACCCCCATCATCCTACGTTCTATAACAAATTCAACCCCATGCAGCAGGTATCATACCTTATGATTATGGTCGCCCTGATACCACTTCAGCTGATCACCGGACTTTTCCTCTGGGATCCCAATCTCTTCGGACCGGCTGTCAATCTCATTGGAGGAATACAGATAGTTGACCTGATCCATGTGTTTCTCTGGATTTTCTTCAGCGCTTTCATGATAGTACATTTCTACCTCGCAACACTCGGACATACTCCCATGGCACATATCATTGCCATGTTCAAGGGGTATGAAGAAATCGATGAAGAGGACGGACACGGTCATGATGAGGGACATGGACACGGCAGCGAGCATGATGAGGAACATGGAGATACGCATGCCAAGGAACACAGCCACTAAAATAAATTGCATATAAACAAAAAAGCGGGGCATTCATGCCCCGCTTTTTTTATTCCTTAACAATAACTCCCTAAAGTTAAATCTACCGCCACTTCGCAAGAGATGCGCTGTTCACATAGAAATCATCAAATCATAAATTTTGCATTGTATTGATTACTTCGTGAAGTCAACAAGAAAGTGTCTGTCTATCTACACGTCTTCTGCATAGTTCAGAAGGCTTAATGCATAATTGTATTTTAGAAAATGTTATCATATAGTATAAAAGTATTATCAGCAATTAAATACAGAAATAATTTTATTCTTGTCGCTACCTTTTGGGTTTTATTCCTCTCACCTTTTGTTGACATACACCTAATGGTAGCATCGAAAAGAAGGGTTCTGTTCATGGACGAGCATAACGAAACAAGCTTCTCTCTTCTCATACATGAACTGCTTTTTACCCACTTGCAACACACATTCGATCATGTAACCCTTGGTTTGTCTCATCGAGCCTAAGCAATTGAGGTTATGAATTCTGAAATGATTATTGAACAGGATCGAGAATATCTGAAAAGAGGTTTTATATGTGTTCTGATAAATCTTTAATATCTCCCGAGAGGTATTTAAAAAAGGAGGTACTATGAAGGTTACAAAAATTTTCACACGCGGGTTGTTGTGGGTGATCATTGTTATGCTTGTGATACCACCCGGAATAATGGCTCAGGATACTGAAAAAACGGTTCAGCCTGCCAAGCTCGCGAAAGAAGAGTTGGCACAGATGCTTGCACCAATCGCCTTATATCCTGATTCACTTATAGCCGATATACTGATGGCATCAACATATCCGATTGAAGTTGTCGAGTCTGAGCGGTGGATAAAGCAAAACAAAAACCTTAAAGGTGATGAACTCGACACGGCACTGCAGGAAAAGACGTGGGATTCAAGCGTGAAATCACTCTGTCATTTTCCCGATGTCCTATACGCAATGAGCGATAATCTTGAGCGGACGACAAAGCTGGGAGATGCTTTTCTGAGTCAACAGGATGATGTTATGGATACCATACAGGAATTGCGCAGGAAAGCCCAGGAACAGGGAAATCTTAAGACAATAAAAGAACAGAACGTCATCGTTGAAAAGGAGGTTATCAGGATCGAACCAGCGGACCCGCAGGTTATTTATGTGCCAGTATATGATCCGCTCTATATATACGGCCCGTGGTGGTACCCTGCCTATCCCCCTTATTATTGGTATTATCCACCAGGTGCGGTTATAGCCAGCGGAATTATCGGCTTTGGTTTTGGTATTTTTGTTGGCCTTGGCATATCCTCATGGAGCTGGTTTGACTGGCATCACCACCACATTTATGTAGACAGAGACAGGACAAGACATTTTAACAGGTTCGACAGGGGCAGATCGGACTTCGACAGACATGTCTGGAGGCACGAACCGGATCATAGAAGAGGGGTCGCTTATAGAGATAGGTCAACGAGTAAGCGTTTTGAGGTGCCGTCTTCACGCATGTTCAGGACAAGTCCAGAGGCCCGCGGTTACACCGGTGGAAAGATCGAACACGAAACTATACAAAGACCTTCAACTATACAAAGACCTTCAACGGTGCAGAGACCTTCAACGGTGCAGAGACCTTCAACGGTACAGAGACCTTCAACGGTACAGAGACCTTCAACGGTACAGAGGCCTTCAACGGTACAGAGACCCCCTACCAGGAACAATGCCTTCGACGGTATCGGTGATGGGAATTTTGAGCGCAAAGCAAGCGAACGTGGTGGCTCAAGTCGGCAGAGTGGAGGTTCCCAGAGTGGTGGACAAAGTGGTGGATCCCGAAGCGGCGGGCAAGGCGGTGGATTTCGAAGGTAGATTACAGTAACGGCGTTCATGATTTCGGTATGTTTTATTAAAGGAGAAAAAAGGATTATAGATGCTCAAGGGAGGAAAAGAATGAATACATTTGGATGGTATAAGTGGTATAAAAAGAGTGGTTCACTTTGTCTCACCGCACTGATTGGCATTATAACTTTTATCATATTCTTGAGCGTAACCTATTCGACTTTACTTGCCAAAGATATAAAGCAGAAGAGTTTTGCCTCGCCTGAAGAGGCTGTGAATACCCTTGTTGCCGTAGTAAAGGCAGATGGTAAGAAAGAGATGCTGGCCATTTTGGGCACCGGGGGCAAGGAATTGATATCTTCCGGCGACGAGGTAGCAGATAAGACAGGACGTGAAAAGTTCCTCAAAGCCTATGACAAGATGAACAAACTTGAGAAAGTATCTGATAGTAAAATGATTCTTCATATAGGGAAAGATGACTGGTCTTTGCCAATTCCGGTTGTGAAGAAAGGCAATACATGGGTTTTCGATACAAAGGCTGGAAAGGAAGAGATACTGAACAGGAGGATAGGCAGAAACGAGTTAAATGTTATCGAGGTTCTTCATGCCTATATCGATGCACAGTGTGAATATGCAAGTAAGGATCGTAATGGTGACGGGGTAATGCAGTTCGCCTCAAAAATTATCAGCGCTGCAGGTAAAAAGGATGGACTTTACTGGGGGGCACAAGAAGGTGAGGAAATGAGCCCTCTTGGTCCTTTTGTTGCTCAGGCAGCGAATGAAGGATACGTTAAGAAAGGTGGAGGTATTAACCTTTCACCTTTTCACGGCTATTATTACAAAATATTAAAGGGTCAAGGGAAATATGCTACAGGTGGTGCATACGACTATGTGGTCAAAGGAAAGATGATCTTAGGGTATGCGCTCGTTGCTTATCCCGCTCAATATGGTAACTCTGGTATCATGACTTTTATAGTAAATCAGGCAGGGGTAATTTATGAAAAGAATCTTGGCAAGAATACAGTGAATATAGCAAAGGCCATGAAGAAGTTTAACCCTGACAAGACCTGGAGGAAGGTTAAAGATATAACGAAAGAGTAAGATTCAAGAAGGATATGGGGGACCCTATTGATTAGTGCATAGGATAAAACTGTCAGCCTTTAATTTGTCTTTTAGTGCGAATTCCCGAAAGTAATTCAGACTTAATCAACAATATCAGATGTGTCACTTAGGATGAAGGACTGTGCGCTGAATACTTCCTTTCGGAAGTAGCATGCTTTAAGGAATATTACAGTTCAAGGCGGAGCGTATTAATAGGAAAAAGTGGCAATGCTTTGTCCGCTAAACCAAACATATTGATTTATTTTTCTTCTGCTGTTTTCTAAAATTATGCAGCTCTTTTTGCTTTTACTTGGAGGGTTACATGCTCGTGCGCCTGAAGAACTTTTATGATTTCAAGAATATTCCCGGCATGTTGATATATTACTAAAATGACTATAAGTAAAGCTACATTGATGTCATTCCCGCTTGTCGGGTCACCTCAGCGACTCGCCGAGGCGAGAATCTTTCTGAAAAATCCAGAAGGATTGCGGATCCCGAATGCTTTCGGGACAATGACAGAAAGTGATAAGGATTTCGCCTTACTAATGACCACTTTAGTAATAATAATTTATTAAATTTAATTCAGTCTTCCTTCCAGCCGTAATCTGTTCACTATCTCCTGTATCTTTGGCAATGCTTCGAGCGTTGCTTTTTCACCTTCAAGCGTTGCTTCATGCCTCTTTGTAAAATCGGAGCTGCCGATAAAGCCGACCTTCGGCTTTATCACGACATCTGCCTTTGCGAGCTGGGCAGCGGATAGTCTTGAATGCATTATGCTTATTGACTGAAGGATCGTATCAATAGTCCCTTTTGGGACAGATGAATCAAGGTCACTTGATATGTCAACTGCAATAACAATATCTGCCCCAAACCTTCTTGCTGCATCAACAGCTACAGGACTTACGACTCCGCCGTCAACATACGTCCTGCCAGAAATATTTACCGGCATGAATACCCCTGGAATTGAACAGCTTGCCCTTACTGCCGTGCCTGTATTGCCGCTTCCGAATATGACCTCCCTGCCGTTCTGAACATCCGCTGCAACAGCATAAAAAGGGATCTTTAATTTTTCTATCGGCGTGTTCCTCAGGATGTAATTAATATATCCTTCGAGTTTTTCTCCTTTAATAAAGCCATTGTCAGGGATTGTCAGGTCAATAATATCGTCTCTCTCTATCGCAAAAGAAAGCTTCTGAAGTTCAAATGCATTAAAACCGTAGGCATACAGGGAACCCACAAAACTCCCTGCGCTTGTGCCGACTATCATGTGCACAGGGATTTTGTTTGATTCGAGAACCTTAAGCACACCGACATGGGCAAACCCTTTTGCCGCGCCTGCTCCCAGAACCACTGCAATCTTTGCCTGCTTTGCCGGGGGGTGAATTTCCTTTGTGACACAGGAGAATAGAAAAACAACGAGAAACACGGCTGCTGAAAAAGTAATCGCCTTATTCGTATCCAATCTCATAAGTATAAAAATAATTCTTCTGCATGACTTTTGTCAAAAAGATATTATTGAGAGTTAGTGTATAAATGTCTCATTGTTGTCATGCCGGACTTGATCCGGCATCCAGAAGGCATTGAAAACACTGGATTCCGGCTTAAGGACTGCCGGAATGACAGAGTGTACACGTTAGTTTATTAAGAGACACCAATGAGAATTTATCATGGTTTTTTATTTCATGCTAAAATTAACTCTATGAATATCGTTACTGCAAAAGGATTAATAAAAGACTATAACTCTCTGAGAGCGGTTGATAACATAGATTTTGAAATAGCAAAAGCTGAATGTTTCGGCTTTCTTGGACCGAATGGCGCCGGCAAGACAACGGTAATGCGCATTATATATTGCTTCATGCCGCCAGGCTCCGGTGAAGTGAAGGTATTTGATATTGATGTAACCAAAGACCCAGGCAGGATAAAGTCATGCATCGGTGTCATGCCGCAGGAGGATAATCTCGACCCTGATCTCTCGGTGTTTGAGAACCTCATTGTATATGCACGGTATTTTGATATCCCTAAAAAAGAATCATCGCCCCTTGCATGGGAACTTCTCGATTTTGTCGAATTAAGGGAAAAGGCAACTGTAAAGATAGGGAACCTGTCAGGAGGAATGAAGCGGAGGCTTGTATTGGCACGGTCATTGATTAACAATCCGGAGCTTTTAATCCTTGATGAACCGACTACCGGCCTTGATCCGCAGAGCAGGCATGCGGTATGGGATAAGCTTAATTATCTGAAATCCAAAAATACAACACTGATACTCACAACCCATTATATGGAAGAGGCTGAGATATTGTGCGATAGGGTGGCGATTATGGATTCCGGAAGGATTTTAACAATAGATACCCCGTTAAGTCTGATGAAACTGCATGGGGGGAATCTCGAGGAGGTATATTTGAAACTGACAGGGAAGGCACTGAAGGATTGATATCATGGCTATTCACGCAGAACATGGCATTGTCGCTCATTCTCGTCCCGAATGCTTTCGGGACTCCGAGGCTTTTGCCTCTTTATTATTTTTAGATATAGTATCTGAATATCAGCAAAAGAACCCTCGACAATACTATATTCCGCATGAGTAAGGTTAGATAAAAAAGATGAAACTGAAACGTGCATTCAGGGTATGGCAAAGGAACTTCACGGTTTACACGAAGCTGTATAAATCGAGTCTTGCCCTGAATTTTGTTGAGCCTATCCTCTATCTTGCAGCCCTTGGACTTGGACTCGGGGCATTCGTGCAGCAGATAAACGGGGTGCCTTATATAAAGTTTATTGCACCGGGTATAATTGCATCTTCTTCGATGTTTGCTGCAATCTATGAATGCACCTACGGCACATATGTCAGGATGACCTATCAGAAGACATTCGATGCAATCCTTGCAACACCTGTCAGTATTGATGACCTTATAGCAGGTGAACTTATGTGGGGCGCTACAAAAAGCCTGCTCTACGGCACAATAATCATAATTGTAATATCGCTGTTTGGACTTGTGGATTCCCCATTGATTATACTTGTTATTCCTGTCCTCTTTATAACAGGGCTGATCTTTGCCGAGATATCAGTGATATTTACAGCTCTTGTGCCGGGCATAGACTCTTTTAATTATTTCTATACCCTCTTCATGACACCAATGTTTCTTTTTTCAGGCATCTTCTTCCCTTTAGACAACCTTTCTCCGATCGTTTCAAAGATCGCTTTTTTCATGCCGTTATATCATCTTGTGAATATCTGCAGGGGATTGGCATCAGGACGGTTAGGTGTCTGTATATGGGATACTGTATGGATTTTAGCAGTCGTTGTGCTGCTTGCTCCTTATGCATTCAGGCTTATGCGAAGGCGGGTTATAAAATGAACTCCTTAGTAGGTCAGCATAAAGGGGGGATTATTTTTTCTGCTCTATCAGATGTAACAACTCGTTATAGGAAATAATTTTTACCCCAAGAGACTCTGCCTTCCGGAGCTTTGATCCGGGGTCTGTTCCAGCAACGAGATAACTGGTGTTTTTTGATACCGATGATGTGGTATGTCCGCCGAGGCTTTCGATCAACTCTTCAACTTCGTTCCTTGGTTGAGGCAATGTTCCGGTAATCACAAAAGTAAGACCTTCGAGGGTACTTTCTTCATTTTTCCCTGAAGCATAATCGGGGTTGGTGATTTCTACTCCGAGATTTTCAAGGGTTGTAAGGATTTTTATGTTTTTCTCGTCATTGAAGAACGTAGATATAGAAGAAGCAATCTTTTCGCCCAACTGTTTTATTTTTACAAGCTTATTGTATTTTACATAATAAAGATCTTTGAGTTCCCTGAAGTTTCTTGCCAATAGTTTTGCTCCATATTCACCCACATGGAGGATTCCAATTGCAAAGAGAAACTTGGCAAGGGTGGTATTCATAGACCTTTCGATCGCATCTAAGAGATTCTGGACTGATTTTTTGGCAAATCTTGGCAATTCAAGGAGATGTGTCTTCTTAAATTTCAATTGGTATATATCTTCAAAATGCTTTATAAGCCCATTTGAATAAAGAAGCTCCACATTCTTCTCGCCGAGCCCTTCTATGTCCATACCTCCCCTGGAAGCAAAGTGAATAATCTTCTCCTGAATCTGTGCCGGACAATGTAGTGAGACACACCTGACCGCTACCTCCCCCTCTTCCCTGACAACCTTAGAACCGCACTCAGGACATTCTTTTGGTATCGGGTATGATTCTTCATTACCGGTCCTTTCTTCCTTTATGACTTTGACAACATGGGGAATAACATCGCCTGCTCTTTCTACCAGAACGGTATCCCCTTTTCTTATATCTTTTCTTGATAATTCATCCCAATTATGCAAAGTTGATTTCGTTACTGTAACCCCCCCAATTCGTACAGGCTCAAAAATAGCATAGGGAGTGATCACACCCGTCCTGCCAACACTCCCTCGAATATCTTTTATTTTTGTAGTAGCCTGATGCGCTGCGAATTTGTATGCAATGGCCCAACGAGGTTCCCGAGTTTTCATGCCTAACTGCTTTTGAAGGCTTAAATTGTTGACTTTTACTACGGCGCCATCGGTCTCAAACTTGAAACCAACTCGTTTATCCTCTATCTCTTTTGCCGCGTGTATTATCTTCTCGATACCTCTTTCCTCTGTTATGTCAGGTATAGGAAACATAGCTTTTTTCAGCCACTGAATAAACTCATACTGTGTATGAAAATTAATTCCCTTTATCGCTCCCATCCCGTAGCAGGCTAAGTGGAGTTTCCGTGAAGCAGTAACCGAGGAATCAAGCTGCCTCACAGATCCGGCTGCAGCATTCCTTGGATTTGCGAAGGGGGGCTCACCCTTCTTTTCTCTATCCTTGTTCAGCTTTTCAAACTCTGAGATGTCCATATACATTTCTCCCCGGATATCAATTTCTTCAGGGATGATACCAACCCCTCCTATCTTCATAGGGACAGATCTGATCGTTTTGATATTCCGGGTTACATCTTCCCCTTCATATCCATCTCCTCTCGTAGAGGCCTTGAAAAGAAGCCCGTCTCTGTAAGTCAGCTCTATGGCAAGGCCGTCATACTTCGGTTCAACCGTATATTCAATATCTTCATCAAATTTGAGGAGCTTCCGGATTCTCTTATCGAATTCTTCCAAATCATCATATGTAAAGGCATTATCAAGCGATAGCATTGGTTCCGTATGTTTTACTTTCTCGAACTTATCGAGTGGTGGCGCTCCTACCCTCTGTGTAGGAGAATCAGGCAGGACATAATGATATTTGTCTTCTAAATCCTTTAAATGAAAATAAAGCCTGTCATATTCTTCATCTGATATAACGGGAGAGTCAAGGACATGGTAGCGATAGCTGTGGTAGTTCAGGTCTCTGACTAGTCGTTCTATTTCCTGTTTTATATTATCAGGTATTTTTTCAGCCATAAAATAGTTAGACTATTATGTAGTAATCTCCCCTTACCCCTCTTTAAAAAAGAGGGGAGGATTTTCTCGTCCAAGCTTTATCAAAGGTTGAAATCCCCCTTTTATAAAGGGGGATAAAAGGGGATTACTAATTGTTATCCTCATTTATTATCACTTTAACAAGAAACCTCAATGCTTCTAAAGCAGCCTCCTCTTTATTTTCCTCTCTGTTGCCTTTCAGTCTCAATTCCCTTGAAAAAGTCATGCCTTCTTTGCTTACTGCTATGTACACAAGTCCGTTTTCTTTTCCTTCAAGCACATCGGGCCCAAGGTTGCCGGTAGTTGATACTGAAAAATCTGTTTTCGTCAGTGTCCTTATCTTTTCAGCCATCTCCCGTGCAGTTTCCTCACTTACCGCTCCATATTTAGAAATGATAGCAGATGAAACACCCAAAATCTCCTTTTTCATTTCTGCCGAGTAAGAAACAACTCCTGCCTCAAAGAAGTTGCTCGCACCCGGAAGCGCTGTTATATAATGGCTGATAAGCCCGCCAGTACAGGATTCCGCTACTGAAAGGCTTAATCCTTTTTTCTTGAAAAGTTCATGCACCTTCTGCATAACCTGCAAGGTAGCGTTATTCATACCCTTTCCTCTGTCATTTCCGTTTCAATCCTGAGTCTGCGCATCAGATAAGCCCTGACCAGTCGTGCCTCTTCATAACTTACCATTCCGCTGAAGTGTTCGATAACAGGATTCAGATTCCATTGGTGAAGCTTTAAGAACAGTTCTTCAATTTGCTGACGTTTTGCACGATCAACAAATCGGTCTATATCAATATCGCGGCCGTCCTGGATGAGACGTTCGAGATGGCCGGCAATGGTTGATGATGAAAGATGCCTTAGTTTAGCCATCTCTTCTATGAATAGACCTTTTTGGTAAAGTTGAAAGGTTTCCTCAAGGGTTTCACCCTTTTTCTTTTTGTGCGGCAGGCTGTCAGAATTGTTTGATTGCTCCTCTTTTATTGAAATCCCGGGATTATCATTCAGGTGCTTTCGTATTTCATTTATGAAATATTCTCCATAGCGTTCAAGCTTGGCTTCACCAACACCGCTGATTTTTCTCATATCGGATAATGTTGCAGGATAGTATCTGCACATCTCATGCAATGTTTTATCTGAAAATATGATATATGGGGGGACCTGCTGCTCATCTGCAAAATTTTTCCGGATGATACGGAGCCTTGCAAAAAGAGCCATATCATATTGACCCATGTCAAAATCTTTTACTATCTGTTTCTTAGCCTTTTTATCTTCCCATTTCAATGCTGTAACCTGTTCTTTCCCATAGAGCAGATGAGGCCCTTTTTCTGTAAACTTGAGAACAGGGTACCGGTCACCATCCTGCCGGATAAAACCCTGTGCCAGGAGTTCATCAACAAGAAACCGCCAGTATTGCTTATCCCGATGTTTCCCAGCGCCATAGGTTTTAATCTTGTCGTGCTGAAGTTCACGGATGCGCTTCGTATCAGCGCCTGTCACAATATCGATAATCTGGCCAATTCCGAACCGTTGCTGTGTCCTCGAAATGGCTGACATTAGTATTTGAGCATCTGTGGTAATGTCGATTTGTTCCAGACTGCCGGAACAGATATCGCAGGCGCCGCAATTATTCCCCGGATACTCCTCCCCGAAGAAATTAAGAAGATGTTTGCGGCGGCATACATTATGTGAAGCAAACCCTACCATCTGGTTGAGTTTCTGTAATGCAACGGAGCGTTCTTTTTCATCTAATATCTGATCAATGAAATAGCGTATTTTCGGAATATCTCCCCTGCTGAAAAACAGAAGACAGCGGGCCAACTCTCCGTCACGGCCTGCACGGCCTGTTTCCTGATAATAGGCTTCAATATTCTTGGGGAGGTCTGCGTGAATCACAAACCGGACATTGGATTTATCTATGCCCATACCAAAGGCAATAGTCGCTACAATGACTGATGCCTCATCCCTGTTAAATGCCTCCTGATTCCTGGTCCTTTCCTCTGTTGTTAATCCTGCATGGTAAGGCAGGGCTTTAATTCCCTTTGATACTAAAAACTCAGCCATATCCGTAACAGAGTCGCGGGTTGTGCGATAGATGATGCCTGAGTCACCGGAATGCCCCTTAAGGAATTCGAGTATCTGCAAATCCACCTTTGTCTTTCTTTCTACCTGATAAAAAAGGTTGGGGCGGTTAAATGATGCACGGATTATATGAGGAGACCTCAGGCCGATCCTGCTGATGATATCTTCCTGGACTCTCTGGGTAGCTGTTGCAGTAAACGCTGCAATCGGAATATCTGAAAAAGTCTTTGGAATAAGAGAGAGACTGAGGTAGTCAGGACGGAAATCATGCCCCCATTCGGAAATGCAATGTGCCTCGTCTATCGCAAAAAGAGATACAGGAATGGTTTTCAGTGTCTCAAGGAAATGCGGCATTGCAAAACGTTCAGGCGCAATGTAGAGAAGGTTTAATTTTTTGTATTTCAACATGCGGTATATATCGGCAATCTCATGTGCATTCAGTGAACTGTTCATAAATGCCGCCGATATGCCGTTTTCTAAAGCAGCGTCAACCTGGTCTTTCATCAGGGAGATCAGAGGGCTGATAACAATAGTGGTCCCTTGCATCATCTTTGCAGGTAACTGGTAGCAGAGAGACTTTCCTCCGCCAGTGGGCATTACCGCAAAAACATCCTGTTTGTTTAAAATGCTTCGAATGACGGATTCCTGATCCGGGCGGAATGACTGAAACCCGAAGACTGTCTTCAGTGTGTCAAGCATTGCCGGTTCTTTACTCTGACTTACAGTAATCATCGGTAAATATTGTAGCACATGTTTTATAGTGGTTAATTTATCAGATTAAGTAGTGTCTGTTTATAAAGTCAGAGTTTGTCATCCTCCGGCTTGACCGGGGGATCCAGAAGGCATTGAAAACACTGGATTCCCGCCTTCGCGAGAATGACGATTTTTATCGGAATCGTACTTTATAAA
>JBAQLU010000137.1:0-2061 GCA_049302065.1 Thermodesulfovibrionales bacterium | reverse complement strand
CTTGGTGCCTGTACCGAGAGTCACCGAGCTGACCACCCGCCACCACACGTAGCATGCGTTGGGGGGACCCACAACATTAGCCGTCTTTGAAGTAACGAGGTCGGACCCTGTCTTGAAAATCCAGACTTCATCTGCTGTCCCACTGAGGGTGAGCGTTCCCGTCAAACTAAACGCATCCGCACAGTAGACGCCTGGCACGAGGTTCTTTCCAACCAGATCCACAAGGCCAGTGCCGGTCCAATTGGTATCACAAGTTTGGTCGAGATCGTCGAACGCAGTGGCGAAAGCAGCCTTAGCAGCAGCCGCACTCCCATCAGCTATATGTATCGTGTATGGAGGAGTGACGATACCCGGAGGAAAGCCAGTGACTGCGGAGCCTGGACTGACACCCAGATCTCCAGCTATGGTAGACGGACCAGTATTGGTCACTGTCTCGCCACCCAGAACCGAAAAACTACCAGCCGCGCCAAGATCCGGAGATGTTGCTGCATATGCTTTCGGTGGAGATATAAAAATGAACTGCACTAAAATAATGAGCAGTAATGCTATAAAAAACTTCATTTTATTCGTAGAAAAGCTTTGCTTATTCAAGATTTTCATAGGGGTTATTCGTTGTTTGTCATTACTTGTCATATTTCATATAATACAATTAGTTGTAGTATTTGTCAAGTATCAAAAGCTGACCCCACAGGGCCTTTAAGAAGTGGTAAACAAACCAACATTGAAAATTTTGCTACGGCGATAATGGCTTTGGTTATGTTAGTGGTGAACTAAGTTTCGCTGCTTCAATGCTTCATCAATCAAAAACACTTGGTTTTTTCGAAGAAGAGGAAGTTTGTCTTGGGTAAAGAAGCCGTACTCAGATACTTCTTGTGTTGGTTTGAAGTCGCCACCAATCAAGACGCCTGTGTAGCACATATCTAAGCGGGCGGTGTCACGATCAGTACGGGTTTTCAGCGATTCATCCACACTTACTACCAGGCCCGACTCCTCTTTAATTTCTCTTTCAAGGGCTTCGCGCGGATGTTCACCGGCCTTTAAATAGCCACCGGGTAAACTCCAAGCGTGTGATCGATAAATATGTTTGAAAAGAAGAACTTCATTTTTGTCATTAAAAATAATCCCGGTGACACCAACTAGAAATTGATCCTGGAAAAAACGCATGACTAACAATTGCAAACCCTGGGGGAGATGCAAGGCTTTCCAGAGTTTGGCAAATAATGTTTTCACAAGGCGTTAGGATCTTCAGGTTCGATATCAGAACTATGTCTTAGTTTTTCGTTTTCTAACTCCAACTGGTGCACTCGTTTGGTTAGCTCAAGCACTTCATTCTTATTTTTTTTGATTTTATTATCTTTACCCCGAAGTGTAAAAGAGGTAGAAATCGCATGGACAAGGTAAACCATATAGGATAGCACTAAACCGATTACCAAAGAACCAACAATCACATAAAAGAGTGGAATGTCCGAAAAAGCATACAGTCCTAAATTAACTGAAACGGGCATGAAGTTAAATTTTGATATATATACCAGGATTGATCCAACGACCAAAAGTAAGATTAAAACTAACATAGTAGTCTATATGTAATTACCTAATACTTTAATTATACACTTATTTATTTCTGCCGACTTGCTCACTGACAATAAGTGTCGGGAAAAATTAAAACAGTACTTCAATACTTCCCATTGTGGACGATGTTCGGGCTAGCTTAAAAGTTCAATAAGGGATTTCGATACAGTTTTATTCCCCTATTTATTCTTCCTTAACCTTAAACTCCTCCTTTTTTTTGCATGTAACAATCTCTGCAATAAACTGGCCTGTCCCCACTTGGCTTAAAAGGAACTTCAGTTTGTTTTCCACAGTTAGCGCACTTTACGCTATAAAGCTGGCGACCCTGTTGATCGGTTCCTGCTGGCGTAGCCACATTGTCTGTTGAGGTAGCTGCACCACTATCAGACTCTTCAATCTTTGGTTCTTCAACTGGTTTTACATCGGTAACTGGTTTATCTTCAACTTTTGATTCTTCAATTGGTTTTTCAACCACTGTCTTGTCTTTATCTG
>JBAQLU010000136.1:0-44762 GCA_049302065.1 Thermodesulfovibrionales bacterium | reverse complement strand
CACCTGCTTCACAAACCAGGGCGGCTTGATTCCCAATATCTTTGTATAAAAAACTTTTTCGTCCATGAATTTAGAATACTCAAACCACTATATATTGTATAGATCCATGAAAAACCCAGATGCGCCGATAAAGGATTGATGTTGTAAGCCCCGTCCTGCCCTGTGCCCGCACAGGGAATTTCGGCATAAGGGCTAACACCCTGATAACACTTCGTCTGCCCGGTGTCGGGCAGTTTGAAGGCCTCAGACAGGGCAGCAGAGCAGCAGAGTAAGAGCGCAAAACCTACCAACGCAATAAGCAATACCACTCGCTTTGTCATTTCCGTCTGTCGGGAATCTTTCTTCATTATTTTATTATTAGTATCGCGATTGCCAATTGTAATCAACATAATTATATCAGGTTTCAAGAGGGTTTGTTTCAGTCAACTATACGCACTTTTCCTGAAAATAGGTTTTCTTTGATAACATCGCAAAGATAACCCTCATGAGCTTATGAGCCGTTGCAAAAACCGCTTTCTTAAACGGTTGACCTTCGTTTCGTCTCTTCAAGAAGTAATTTCTGAATAAAGGATTATGATGGATAACGCTGATCGTCATGAGCCATATAACTCTCCTGAGATGACGATTTCCCCTCTTGGATATCCTGCTTGCGCCCTCATATTTTCCTGACTGATACACCGTCGGATCAATACCCGCAAATGCAATCAAGTTCTTGTGCGAAGGGTAATTGCCTATATACCCAATCTCTGCCAGCAGCGTCGTTGCCGTCTCATTGTTGATGCCGTCAATGGAGGTTATTATCCGCAGATCATCCACAATAGTTGATTCGCAATACTTTATAAGCGCCTTGGTGAGTTCATCACGTCTCTTTTGAAGATGTACAAGCGTCTCAATCTTCCCTGAAAGGATTAGCTCCTTTGCCGGGCTTACCGTTGCAATCGATGTGCGAGCCGCTTCTATAAGTTCCTCCGGGGTGAACCGTAGCCTGCAACTGCATGGCTTCTCCTTTAGTGTTTTTTCAATAGCACTTGGCTTTGACATGCTCACAAGACGGGCAGAGGGAAACCGCTGTATGAAATGCAACATTACTTTAGTAAGAGGATTGGTCATGGCCGCTAACTCGGGAAATGTCGTCTGCAAAACCCGTTGTATCTCCACCTTCGCTGCCGATATTTGATGGCACAGAGATTCTCGCTCCCTGGCCATGTCCCTCATATCCTGCAGATCCTGAGAAATGGCAAGCTGTGTTACTGAGTCCCTGTGCGTAAGAATGAATTGTGCTATGGTTCTTGCGTCCTTCTTGTCTGTCTTTGTTTTCCGTAGCGATAGCTTTGCAAAGTTTGCGATGAGAAGAGGGTTTATGATGATTGTCTCGATACTCTTTGCCGAAAGAAAGGAATACAGATTGATGTGATAACATGCTGTGGACTCCATCGCTGCCACAACGCCTTCATGATAACCAAAAGAGAAAATTGGCCACATCAAGCCGATGATAAAACAAAGTTAGTTTTTAGAAAGATAACAAATTTATCCGCTATCCCTGAGAACTTTTATGAATGGCCCTGGGATCAACTGCATGAGACACGGTCGAAAACCAAAAAAAGTTTAGACAGGATATTAGGGATTTCAGAGGATGAGAAAAGAGATTTCACTGACGATGAGAAGATCGCCTTCGATCATGGAACCTTAATTCTCGATGCCTTGAATGAAGAAATGGAAATCAGATCTGAGAGGGGTACAAAAAACCCTGTTGATCTCTCAAACAAAATGTCTCAGGTTTTCCAGGATAATGGAGTTTCAAAAAAGAAAAATAGCAATTCAAGGAAATACCAGGATGTCTTTTCCAAAAGCGAACATGAAGTTCGTGACACCGGAGGCTTTGACAGCTTCGGAGATTTTATTCAAATTGTCTCAAGTGGTAGAACAGACAGCCGGTTAGAGAAAAGAACATGGTCAGAAACAGGCGGGGCGGTAGGTGGCTTTGCTGTGCCGGTTGGCTTTTACGAGCAGATCTGGAATACAGTCATCGAGGAATCCGTTGTTCTGGGCAGAGCGCAAGCATTTCCGATGGGACATGGGAATTTGGTTATTCCCGCTTTCCAGAATCAAGACAGGAACACTGATGGTTTGTACGGAGGCATGGTGCCTCAATGGCTCGGCGAAGCACAGACAGCCACGGAGGTAACAGGTAAGTTGAGAACCGTGACCCTACAGGCGCACAAGTTGGCATTGTATACGAATATGTCTTTAGAAGTCATAAATGATAGCATTGCCCTGGAAGATGCGGTTACTCAGGCACTCACAAAAAGCATCAGCTTTTATGCTGACTATTACCTGTTAAGAGGCAACGGTGTCGCAAAACCTTCGGGAGTCCTCATTGACCCGGCCTTGATTAAGATAGCCAGAAACACAGTCAACGATGTGAAGTTTATAGACATCGTTTCGATGTATTCACGCTTGTATGGTCCATGTGTTAAAAACGCAGTCTGGGTGATTTCACCTACTGTCGTGCCTCAACTCATTCAGATGGTAGATACCGGGAATCATCTTATATGGACACCGTCACCTGTTTATGGCGGGGCCATAAGCGGGCCAGTTCCCAACAGCTTATTTGGTCTTCCGGTTATTGTGAGTGAAAAACTCCCGGCCTTAGGAACTGAAGGAGATATGCTACTTGCTGACTTCAGCAATTATGCGTTTGGTACCGCTCAGACTATCCTCTTTGAGCGGAGCAATGCACCGGGCTGGCATGAAGGGACAATATCCTACCGAGGCATTATCAGGCTCGATGGTGCCGGTCTCTGGGAAAAACCCCTGACAGGATTAAGTGGAGGCAATACCCTCTCATGGTGCGTGTGTCTTTCGTAACAGAAATTAAAGATCCTGGGGGTTGCATCCCCTCAGGGGGCTGTCCAATTCAATTGGGGGGCCGTTATGGCCCTCCCTGTAACCTTCCGGGGGTACCTCAAAAGGGTACCCCTATTTTTAAAGGGGGAATAAATGAACATAGCAAATGCAATAAATAAAAAATGTCCTCTCTCATTCAATCCGGCCATGAATGAATTTAATTATTGTCAGACAAGTATCTGCATGGCCTGGAATGGAGATGATGAACAAGGTTTTTGCATCCTATTGAAATCTAAATGCAGTCATGAAAAAAAGGATACTGAATAAATAAAGAAAAAATGAAAGTCAGTAAAAGACTATATACACTTGAAGAAGCCGGGGTATATCTCGGACGTTCAGAGTGGACTGTCGGCGATATGATTAGAAAAGGTATTTTGCCTTATATCCCGGATCGTGATAGAAAATTCATTGACCTCAATGATCTTGATAAATGGATACGTGAAAACAAGAAGAGAGAAACCCTAAAAACAAAAATCTTCTGTGATAACTTTTCCTCTTGACAATATCACCTACCGTTGGTATGCTTTCAATATGAAACCATCTGAGCTTACAGCATGGAGAAAAAAGCAGGGACTTACTCAAAAAGGACTTGCTGAAAAATTGGGTGTTGCTGAAGTTACTATTTTCAGATGGGAAAAAGCCATGAGAGCAATCCCGCCATTCCTGCATTTAACCCTTGAATGCATGGAAAAGAAAGGAGATGAATTGAGGAAAAGGGAAATGAAAAAGAGAAAGGAGGTGAAAAAGTAAATGGCAACTCTCTACAAGAGAGGCAAAACATGGTGGATAAAATATTATCATCATAGCAAGGCTCATTATGAAAGCACTCACACAGAGAATAAATCAGAGGCTAAAGAGAAACTCAAAATTCGAGATGGTCAAATAGCAGACAATAAATTTCCCGGCCTCAGGGTTGAAAAGATTCTCTTTGATGAACTTGCAAGAGATATGATGAATGACTACAAAGTGAATCACAGGAAATCACTTGAAAAATTACAATATAACATCCTTCATCTATCTGAAAAGTTTTCCAATGTAAAGGCTATTGAAATCACAACGGAGATGATTCAAGGGTATATCCTGAGAAGACAAAAACAGGGAGCGGAAAACGGAACCATCAATAGAGAACTAACCACTCTGAAGCGCATGTATTCACTCGGAGCGCATCAGACACCCGCTAAGGTCAATAGAGCGCCTTATATTCCCATGCTGAAAGAAAACAGTCCCAGGACAGGATATTTTGAACATGAGGAATACCTAAAACTCAAAGAGGAATTACCTGAATATTTTAACCCCGTTCTTACTATGGGTTACTACACGGGAATGAGATTAGGTGAAATATTATCACTTGCATGGGACAGGGTTAATCTGATAGAGGGAAAGATAACACTTGATGCAGGTACCACTAAGAATGACGAAGCAAGGGTTATTTATCTCTCAGGTGAACTCTATCAGGCTATTTCTCAACAGAAGGAACTCAGGGATAGATTATATCCTCAATGCCCTTTTGTCTTCTTCAGGGAAGGTCAGAGGATAGGTGATTACCGAAAAAGCTGGAATAATGCACTTGTTAAATGTGGATATAAGCGGTCATTTAAATGTAAGGATTGCAAAACAGTTATCGAGCTACCAGAAGGGATGAAAAAGAAAAACCTTATCTGTCTAAATTGCAAGAGTGATAGACTTACAAAGAATGACAAGATATTCCATGATCTGAGACGCACAGGAGTAAGAAACATGATAAGGGCCGGAGTGCCGGAAAGAGTCGCTATGAAGATCTCAGGACATAAAACAAGATCTGTATTTGACAGGTATAATATTGTGAATGAAAAAGATCTGGAAAACGCTTCTGAGAAAGTTTCAATGATGCATCAGAATACTACGGAAAAACTGAGAAGAATAGAAAATGGTTACAAAAAGGTGACAATTGATGAGCTTACCGATAGAAATTCAAGTCAGGAAACCTCACATAACTCTTTGATTTTAAATGAAGAAGTGATGGCGGGGTGGACGGGACTTGAACCCGCGACCTCTGGCTTGACAGGCCAGCGTTCTAACCAGCTGAACTACCACCCCAAAAAATTAAAGAAAAAAGGAAATACTATACAGGTAAAGAGAGATATAAATAAATCTGTTTTACTATACTCTTATCTTTACCTTGTTCATGTTTAATGGTAGGCGGAACAGGGCTTGAACCTGTGACCCCAGCCTTGTAAGGGCTGTGCTCTCCCAACTGAGCTACCCGCCCAAAATTGTTTTAATAAAAATATGGTTAAAGACCTTTAATTTTGGAATTATTATAATATGCATTTTGATTATTATTTGTCAATGAAAGTGATCGAAACGAGATATCTCAGGGGATATGGAAAAAGGAGAAAAATATACAGCGATTATTTTTTTAAAGATACTGTTCCATTTTCAGGGTTGTAATCGTATTGTGTAAGGTCCATGTTAGAACCGATTAAATCTCTGACTTCATTAAGACTCGGTGGATATTGTTCGTTTGCAGCGCGATATGCTTCAATGCCTTTCTTCAATGCATCGAGGTTTGCTGTTACTCCAGCCTGCTGCCCTTTCTTATAAGAGTCGATCATGGCATCGCCGTATTCAGAAACAGGGTTTTTCGGCTTTTGGTCGCAGGATATGACCAGACATAAAGAAAAAAGCATAAAGAATATTATTGATAATGTTTTCATAATATATTTTATAAGGGAAAAGATAGTTTCTGTCAAATTATTATTTTTTATCGAATGCAGGATATTCATCCAACTTATCGCTTTAGAATTGCTGACCTTGCCGGGATACACCTGAGTGGTTTTCAGGTACTGGCGCTTCAAGATCACTTTTGAGATAATCTCCAGAGGCACTCCATTTCTGCTCGCATATGTAGCTGAATGACTTCGAAGTTATGCGGTAAAAGAATAGGCATAATAATTTGACAATCATCTATGTGTTTGATAGCATTTTGACAAAGAGGAGGTAACTCCATGATTTTGGCATATAATATGCTCAGTCAGTTTCTATAGGATCTCTGCTTGTTTTTCAATGATTCTAATCGTTATGGGGTAAGATGAAAAAGCAACTTATTGAAGAATTAGAGGCCTTATGCAAGCAAGCGGCGGGGTATGATCAAGAACGATTCTGAAAAGATTAAGTTAAAGTTACCTTTTCCCCAGATGAAACATTATGTTTGGGTCTTGGCAGGGGTATGGACGATTGTCATCGCTGGTTCATTGATATGGCACAGTTTTCATACGAAACAGGAGACCCTGGAGGTAGCGCAAACTCAGGCACGGGTAGCTTACGAAAAAGACATCATATATCGCCGCTGGAACGCTGGGCACGGCGGGGTTTATGTACCTGTGACAAAAGAAACACAGCCGAACCCTTACCTATCCGATGTGCCTGAGCGTGACATAACCACACCATCGGGCAAGGCACTTACGCTGATGAATCCTGCTTACATGACACGCCAAGCCCATGAACTGGAGAAACAGAAACTCGGTGTTCGCGGACACATCACGAGCCTGAACCCGATCCGCCCTGAGAATGCTCCTGATCCGTGGGAGACTGAAGCACTCCGGGCCTTCGGGCGTGGAGTGCCTGAAATTAACTCGGTCGAGGAGATACAAAGCAAAAAGTACATGCGTCTAATGCGCCCTTTAATTACTGAGAAGGGCTGTTTGAAATGCCACGCCAAGCAGGGATACCACGAAGGAGACATCAGGGGAGGGATTAGCGTTTCGATTCCTATGGATCCCTTTCTGGCCTTTGAGCGTAAGCATATCTTAACATTTGCACTGATTTACGGACTGCTCTGGATTGTCGGTTTGAGCGGGATCGGCTTGGGTACGCAACGGCTGATGCGGACCGAACGGGAGCGCAGGCGTGCGGAGGAAGCGCTGCAGAAGGCTCACGGCGAATTAGAGAGAAAAGTTGAGGAACGGACTGCAGATCTATCAAAAGCAAATATATTTCTGGAACAGGAGATTTCCGAACGCAAGCTGGCGGAGGAGTCGTTACGCGCGAGCGAGGTACAGTTCCGCGCCATGTTTGAGGTGGCCTCGATCGGTATTGCGCAGGCTGACATACGCACCGGACAATGGCTGCGCGTGAATCAGAAAATGTGCGAGATTACCGGCTATTCCGCCGAGGAGATGCTCCAGATGCGTGTCCCCGAGATCACGCACCCGGAAGACCGGCAGCGCGACTGGGACGCCTTCCAGCGCGTGGTACGCGGCGAGTCGCCGGATTACCGTATGGAGAAACGCTACATACGCAAGGACGGCTTGATAGTCTGGGTGAACGTGAACATGACCGTCATCCGTGACGCAGACGAGCCCATGCGCACCATGGCTACCATCGAGGATATCACCGAACGCAAGCGTGCTGAGAAGGAACTTAAACACAACGAATCACGCATGATAACGCTCCTGGAACTTAATAAAATGACAAATGCCACGCTTCAGGATATTACAAGTTTTGCTCTTGAAGACGCTATTCGTTTGACAGAGAGCACAATAGGATATCTTGCATTCCTGAATGAAGATGAAACGGTTATGACAATGTATGCATGGTATAGAACAGCTATGGAAGAATGCCAGATTTCAGATAAACCTATAATCTATCCCGTTGAAACAACCGGTCTCTGGGGAGAAGCGGTGCGGCAAAGGAGGCCGATTACTACCAATGATTACCAGGCGCCAAACCCTTGGAAGAAAAGTTATCCTGAAGGGCATGTGCATGTCACACGGCACATGAACATACCTGTCTTTGACGGAGAACGAATTGTATTGGTGGCAGGCGTAGGAAACAAACCAACAGACTACAATGAGTCAGATGTCAATCAGCTTACACTCCTGATGGAAGGCATGTGGAGAATTATCCAGCGCCAGCGTGCTGAGACAGAGATTAAACAGCTCAACGCCGAACTTGAACAGCGGGTGATTGAACGCACCGCTCAGCTTGAAGCTGCCAACGAGGAACTGGAAGCCTTTGCCTACTCTGTCTCGCACGACCTGCGTGCGCCGCTTCGTGCTATTGACGGGTTCTCCCGATTTGTTCTGGAAGATTATGCGGAAAAGCTTGATGATGAAGGCAAGCGGCTCCTGAACATTATCCGGACAAACACACAGAAGATGGACGAATTGATTACCGATCTGCTTGGGCTTTCGCGGGTAAGCCGGACAGAAATGAAATTGTCCCGTATAGACATAACCACGCTTGTCAATTCCATATATCATGAATTAGCCTCACCCGAAGTTCAGCAGAAATTTATCTTTTCAGTCGAGCCATTGCCGGACGCCTTTGGCGACCCCACGTTAATCCGTCAGGTATGGTTTAATCTCATTTCCAATGCCATTAAATATACGTTACCCAAAGAAGAGCGTAGAATTGAAATAGGAAGCCGTGCAGAAGGTGGTATGAATGTTTATTACATCAAAGACACAGGTGTTGGATTCAATCCCGATTACACGCATAAGCTCTTTGGTCTTTTCCAGCGCCTGCACAAAGCCGAGGAGTTCGAAGGAACAGGCGTAGGGCTTTCAATCGTGAAGCGCATCATCCTTCGCCACGGCGGCAAGGTCTGGGCCGAAGGGAAATTAAACGAAGGCGCGACGTTCTGCTTTTCGATGCCAATAAAGGAGGCATGATGGTCGATCAAAGTGCAGTTGAAATTCTGCTGGTGGAGGACAACCCTCACGATGCTGAAATGGCCATACGTGCGCTGAAAAAACACAACCTCGCAAACAATGTGTTGCATATTACTGACGGCGAAGAAGCGCTCGATTTCATATTTGCGCGCGGAGCATACAGCGAGAGAGAGATTGAGAACAGGCCGAAAGTAGTTCTTCTGGACTTGAAACTCCCAAAAGTAGACGGACTGGAAGTCCTGAAAGTCATAAAGAGTGACCCGATAACGAAAATCATTCCTGTTATCGCACTAACATCGTCGAGCGAGGAAAAAGACATAATCGAAAGCTACCGGTTGGGTGTGAACAGCTATATCGTTAAACCGGTTGATTTTGATAAGTTCGTTGAAGCAATCAAAAGCCTTGGATATTACTGGCTGCTTCTGAATCAGTTGCCGATCAGATAAAAGCGGGAGGAGAATAATGGAAACAGATAATCCGATACGCATATTGTTTGTAGAAGACGTTCCCTCTGATGCAGAGATTGCGGCAAGGGAACTGCAAAAAGGCGGGATTCAATTCACGTCTGCCAGAGTTGATACAAAAGAAGCGTTTCTGAAGGCGTTGGAGGAATTCCGTCCGGACATAATCATATCGGATTACGCAATGCCCGAATTCGACGGAATGCAGGCTTTGAAACTTGCAAAAGAATATGCTGCTACCATTCCATTTATTGTGCTAACAGGCTCTATGAATGAAGAAACCGCGGTGACCTGTATGAAAGCCGGCGTAACGGATTACGTCCTTAAAGACCGAATTGTCCGACTGCCGTTTGCGGTGCAGGAAGCCCTTGAACGGATGAAAGATAAAAAAGAAAAGAAAGCTGCAAGGCAGGCGCTGCAGGAGAGCGAAGAACGGTACCGTACCCTTGTCGAGAATGCCACCCAAGGCTTTTTTGTGGCACAGGATGGTAAGCTGGTGTTCCTCAACCCGATGATGACCAGAATGAGCGGTTATTCCAGTGAAGAACTCATGGCAAAGCCATTTATTGAGTTCATCCATCCGGATGACTGCGAAATGGTTCTCGACCGGCATTTAAAGCGACTGAGGGGCGAGGAGGTTCCTTACCTCTATTCTTATCGGATTATCCATAGAGACGGCAATATCTATTGGGTGGAATTGAATGCCGTCCTGATAAATTGGAATGAAAAAACAGCCGTTCTTGGTTTCCTCAGCGACATCACCGAGCGCAAACGGGCGGAGGACGCGCTAAGGGAAAGCGAGGAACGCTTTCGAACGCTGGTCGAGTCCGCACCGGAAGCCATTTTCGTCCAGAGTCAAGGCTGTTTCGTCTACCTCAACCCGGCCATGATCAGGCTTTTTGGGGCCTTGACGCCTGAGGAGTTGCTCGGCAAGGAGCTCATGGAGTGGATAGCGCCGGAATATCACGAGGCCATCCGCGAGCGCATCCGGGTGCAACACGAGACGGGAAAACCGGCGCCACTCATGGAACAGGAGTACCTCCGCCTGGACGGCTCGCGGGTTCTGGTCGAGACCACAGCGGTGGCCGTTTGTTTCGAAGATCGCGACGCGCATCTGGTCTTCGTCCGCGACATCACTGAACGTAAGAGAACTGAACAGACACTGAGAAAGCTCCATCATCGCAACGAATTGATCCTGAACTCTGCAGCAGAAGGAATCATTGGGTTGGATTCTCAGGGAAACCACACATTTGTGAATCCATCAGCTGCCGGCATGCTCGGATATGAAGCTGAAGAGTTGATAGGGGGAAAAAGTCACATAATCTTGCATCATTCGAAGGCAGACGGAAGCATACATCCTGAAGTTGAGTGTCCGATCTATACGACCTTAAAAGATGGTAAAGTCCATCATAATATAAGAGACGAAGTTTTCTGGAGAAAGGATGGTACAAGCTTTTCTGTCGCATACTCAAGTAATCCTATTATGGATGAAGGCAAAATTATTGGAGCTGTCGTAAATTTCAGAGACATCACCGAACGGAAACAGATGGAAGAAAAACTCCAGCATCTTGCATATTATGATGCTTTGACAGGCCTTCCCAACAGAAACCTCTTTCTTGAAAGGATTAACCAGGAGATAGCAGGAGCAAAGGATAGATCAAATTCTATTGCAGTTTTATTAACGGATATTAACAAATTTAAGTCAATATACGATATCTATGGATCCGAGGTTGGGGATAAGGTTCTAATAGAGGTTTCAGAAAGACTCTTAACCGCTGTCCGAAAAGGAGATACTGTAGCACATCTTGGAAATAATGAATTTGGAATAGCATATATTGGCCTTACCGGTTGTGATGATATCATTATGTTGGAGAAGATCATAAAGGATATATCTTACCCTTTAAAGATCAATGAAGAAGAAATAATCTTGACCTTTAGTACTGGAATCTCACTATATCCTCATGATGGAGAAAATGCCTCTGAACTCTTAAAATCAGCAGGATTGGCACTCTCGATAGCTAAAAAAGAGGGAAGTGAAACCTACCAGTTTTACACTAAAGACATGACTGTGACGGCAGCAGAAGTGATGTTGTTGGAAAAACAACTTATTAAGGCCATAAAAAATGAGGAGTTTATCCTCCACTACCAACCTTACTGGGATATTACAATAAAAAAGATGGTCGGCATGGAAGCCCTTATCAGGTGGCAAAGTAAGGACAAGGGATTGGTGCCCCCGGGGCAGTTTATCCCTATCCTTGAGGATACGGGGATGATTATAGACGTGGGGGAATGGATATTAAGGGAAGCCATAAGACAGGTGAAGGAATGGCAGGATAAGAGGTATCCTGTCGTACCCATCTCTGTGAATATGTCATTAGTTCAGTTCAGGCAAAAAAATCTGGCAGAGATGGTAAAAAGGATAATGGGAGAATGTGGTTTTTATCCATCCCTTCTCACCCTGGAGATAACAGAAAGCGCCTTTATGCAGGATATAGAATTTACCAAATCGGTGCTTACGGCAATGAAAGAGATAGGGTGTTCAGTCTCTATTGATGATTTTGGGACCGGGTATTCATCATTGGCATATCTGAAGAGGTTACCGATTGACAATCTCAAGATTGATATATCCTTTATCAGGGATATGGTGAAAGATCCTGATTCTGCCTCAATCGTCATGGCTATTATCAACATGGCACATACCCTTAATTTAAAAACCATTGCAGAAGGGATAGAGACAGAGGAACAATGGAATTTCTTGCGTCTTTTAAGGTGCGATATGGGACAGGGTTTCTATCTTACCAAACCTTTGCCTGCAGAGGATATAGAAAGGTTCTTTAAGCTGCAATAGAAATTCACACTGCAAATTCTTTAAACAAAAAAGCTCTCTCTTAATGCTTTTGTATGGTAAGATGAGGAAATAGATAAAAGCTGAAATTACAGATAGATATTTTAGGTTGTGAATAAAAAATGAATATAGGACTCCGTATACTTATACTTGAAGATAATCCTCACGATGCTGAGTTGATGCAACACGAACTGAGCAAAGGAGGACTATCATTTGTTTTTGAGATAGTGGACACAAAAGAAGGCTTTCAAAAGTCGATCGAAGTTTTTAATCCTGACATAATCCTCGCTGATTATTCCCTCCCACAGTTCGATGGTCTTTCTGCATTGGCAATTGCCAGGGAGAAATGTCCTGATATCCCATTTGTTTTTGTTACAGGTACAATGGGTGAAGAAATAGCGGTTGATATGCTCAAAAATGGAGCTACAGATTATGTACTTAAAGAACGGTTATCACGGCTTGTGCCTGCAGTAAACCGGGCATTGAGAGAATCTCATGAGAAGGCTGAAAGAAAACGGGCAGAGGACATGCTGCGGGAAACCGAGGAACGGTATCGTACTTTAATTGAAAATGCCAACGATATGATTCAAAGCGTTGCTCAGGACGGTCAATTCATTTTTGTAAATTCATCATGGTTAAAGACTATGGGCTATACATGGGATGAACTTCAGAAAATTACCGTTTTTGATATTTTGCATCCAAGTTGTGTCCCCCATTGCACGGAAGCCTTTCAGCAGGTAATGTCCGGAAATTCACTAAGTAATATAGAAGCAATATTCGTTTCAAAAGATGGGCGAAGAATTGATGTCCGTGGCAGTGTAGCAGCACGTTTTGTTGGCGGAAAGATAGTTGGCTCACAAGGGATCTTCCGTGATATCACCGAACGGAAGCGTGACGAGGAAGCGATACGAAAGAGTGAGGGAAAATACCGCAATATTTTCGATAACATACAGGATGTATATTACGAAACAGCGTTAGACGGGACAATACTGGAAGTCAGTCCGTCAATAGAAGCGGTTATCAGAGGACAATATACACGAGACGATTTAATAGGCAAGTCGATGCTCGATTTTTATGCGGACAAGAAGGTCAGAGAGACTCTTCTCTTCATGCTAAAAGAACACGGAAGTGTTCATGATTACGAAATAACTCTTAAAAACCGCGACGGCTCTTTGATCCCATGCTCCATTTCCGCCTTGTTCCAATATGATGCTGAGGGAAAGCCATTGAAACTCATTGGAAGCCTGCGCGACATCACCGAGCGCAAACAGGCTGATAAAAAATTGTCTGAGAACAGGGAGCAGCTTAAGGCAATCCTTGATAATGTTCCGGATATTGCCTGGCTGAAAGACAGAGAAAGCAGATTTATCGCTGTAAACAAACCGTTCGGGAAAGCATGCGGAGTGAACCCTGATGAGTTACCCGGCAGAACAGACATAGATATCTGGCCGATGGAATTAGCCGAAAGGTACAGAACTGACGATAAAGAGGTTATGGAAACACGCACACGGAAACAGGTCGAAGAGCCATTGATTGATAAAGACGGCAATAAGACATGGATAGAGACAATTAAAACGCCTGTTTTCAATAGTGCTGGTGAAGTTATCGGTACAACCGGTATTGCCCGTGACATCACCGAGCGCAAGAAAATAGAAGAAGAACTTCATGATAACTACTATACCCAGTCAGCGATTAATATGATTCTTAGCCTATCACTCGAAAATATTTCTATCGAAATGTTCCTGCAAAAGGCTCTCAACATGATCCTTTCCATGCCATGGCTTTCCTTTGAATCAAGAGGGAGCATACATCTTATTGAGGAAACCTCTGATGTGCTGGTGCTGAAAGCCCAATATAACCTCCCTGAATCACTCATAGAATCATGCGCGCGCGTTCCTTTTGGTAAATGCCTTTGTGGAAAAGCAGCGCAGACACAGAAAATATACTTTGCTGACCGCATCGATGAGCACCATGAAATCTGTTATGAAGGGATGCTTCCTCACGGCCATTATAATGTTCCCATCCTGTACGGAGGGAAGACACTGGGCGTGATAAATGTTCATTTAAATGAAGGGCACATCAAAAACCAGAAAGAGGAGGAATTCTTAATTATTGTTGCCGATACGCTGGCCGGCATTATTATCCGCAAACAGGCAGAAAATAAAATTCAGTACCTCGCATATTATGATGAACTGACAGGTATCCCGAATAGAAGCCTGTTTCTTGACAGGTTAACCCAGGGGATAGCGAGAGCTGATTATACAAAAAGATTCATTGGAGTATTATCTGTTGATATCGACAGATTTCAATCTCTGAATGATACTTATGGGCTTGATGCAGGAGATCTCGTATTAAGGGAGGTTGCAGGAAAACTAACAGCATCAGTGCGTGAAGGCGATACTGTAGCACGCCTCGGAAGTGACAATTTCGGGATATTGCTCATTGATATCGCTGAAACTGACGACATCATCCTCGTTGTAGAAAAAATCATGAATACCGTGTCTCAACCTGTTCATTTTGAAGAAAAAGAGATTATGTTTACCATCAGTGTCGGAATTTCAGCTTACCCTTCTGATGGAAAAGATGCCTCAATACTTATAAGAAATGCGGATCTGGCCCTTGCAAAGGCAAAGCAGCAGGGAAGGAAAAACTACAAGTTCTATACTGAAGGCATGGATGTGAAGGCATCAGAGTTTGTACTGATGGAAAAGAACCTCTTCAATGCAATGAAGAATGAAGAGTTTATTCTGTACTATCAGCCATACTGGGATATCAATACAAAAAAGATTACAGGCATGGAAGCCTTGATACGGTGGAAAAGTCCGGAATCAGGATTAATATCTCCAGGTAAATTTATCCCGATACTTGAAGACACCGGGATGATTATAGAAGTCGGAGAATGGATTTTGAGGACGGCAGTCAACCAGGTGAAGGAGTGGCAGGATAAGGGATATCCGGTAGTCCCCGTTTCCGTAAACCTCTCAATGATCCAATTCAGGCAGAAAGATTTAGCAAATATGATAGAAAGGGTGATCCGGGAAGCGGGTTTTTATCCTTCTCTCCTTACCCTTGAAATAACAGAGAGTGCTTTTATGCAGGACATAGAATTTACCTATTCAGTCCTTGAAAGTCTTAAGAACATAGGAGTTTCGGTATCCATTGATGATTTCGGGACAGGCTATTCGTCTTTAGCTCATTTAAAGAGATTCCCGATTGACAACCTGAAGATTGATATGTCTTTTATCAGAGAGATTGCAGCAGATCCTGACACAGCTTCAATCGTAACAGCCATCATAGCCATGGCGCATACCTTGAATTTAAAGACCATCGCGGAAGGTATTGAGACAGAAGAACAGTGGAAGATTCTGCGGCTTCTCAGATGTGATATGGGGCAGGGGTTTTACTTAAGCAAGCCTTTGCCTGCAGAGGAAATTGAGAAATTACTGATTGGTGGTGCAAATGATAAACAAGCGAAGACATAAAAGATTCTCAATAACCGGCATAATTTGTGATATGATTTTTCATCATGCCTGAAATGAGGTTAAATCTTATTACAAGAGATTGGGTGATAATTGCTACCGAAAGAGCAAGAAAACCCGAGGATTTCAGACAGAGAAGAGATAAGAAAGCATTGCCAGAATTTCTTGAATCCTGCCCGTTCTGTCCGGGAAATGAACATAAAACGCCAGATGAGATAATGAGGATATCTAATAACGGAGGCTGGATAGTAAGGGTTATACCGAATAAGTTCGCTGAACTTTACTCAGAAGGGGAAAGCATAAGAAAAAGGGAAGGATTGAAACATTTGATCACAGGCATCGGCAGCCATGAGGTTATCATAGAGTCTCCCTCACATAATACACCTACTGCGCTTTTTCCCGTTGATGATATTGCGAATATCATCATGGCTTACAAAAGACGGTTCATTGATGTTTACAGTCATCCTCTCATCAAACATGTAATTATCTTCAAGAACCAGGGAGAGGCTTCAGGAACATCCATTGTACACCCTCACTCGCAGATTATTGGAACTCCGGTAACTCCTTTTCAGGTGAGAGACAGGGTATCAGAGGCAAGAAGGTATTTTGACAATACCGGAGAATGTATGATGTGCGCAGCACTTAAAGATGAGCTTTCTGACGGAAGAAGAATTATCCTGAATACAGAACACTTTGTGACATTTATCCCTTATGCTGCCTTGTCTCCGTTTCACACATGGATCTTTCCAAAAAGACATAATACTGCTTTCGGGGATATACAGGGTAACGAAATAAGTGATCTTGCATACAATCTGAAAGAGATACTGTCCAGATTATACTTTGGGCTTGACAATCCTGATTTCAACTTTGTGATACGTTCGGAGAGTCGTAAAGAATCGGGCTCGGAATACTTTCACTGGTATCTGAGCATCGTGCCGCGTCTTGCGCAGTCATCCGGTTTTCAACTCGGCTCAGGTATCTACGCAAATCCCTCTGTTCCTGAAGAGATTGCAGGGTTTCTCAGAAAAGTTAAGAGCTGATTAAGGAATCTGAAGCGAGTCGAGAATGTTAAATGTTGCTTTCACTGCCGCTGAATCAGCAGGAAGCTGAAATATTGGTTTTCCCTGAAGGTCAAGGCTGAATATTTTATCATCCTGAGGGACAATGCCTGCTATCTGAAGACCATATTCTACAGCAAGTTTTTTTAATTCATCTCCTTCATTACCAAGGACGCGATTTATTATAACTACACGATTTTCTATCTCGAGTTGCAATTCATCCACAAGCCTGTTAATCCTCTTTGCCGTCTGTATGCCTCTTAGTGCAGGATCACTTATGATAAGGAGCACATTGACTTTGTGAGTTGTTCTCCTGCTGAGATGTTCCATACCAGCTTCATTATCGATAACAACATACGGATATGTTTCAGAGAGTTTGTCTGTATATTTCCTGATGATATTGTTGGCTGCACAGTAGCATCCCGGACCTTCAGGTCTTCCCATGACCATGAGATCAAAGCCCTTTGATTCAATCAAGGACTGCTGGACCTGGTAGTCAAAGATCTGTTCCATGGACATTCCCCCTGGTCTCTCAGCGCCGCTTCTGATTATGTCCAGCGATTCTTCTCTTAATCTGCCTATCGTTGCATGAACATCGACTCCCAGCGCCTCATTCAGACAGTTATTCGAGTCTGCATCCACAGCAAGAATGGGTCTTTTCTTTTTCTCTGTGATATACCGGACGGTCAGAGCTGCAATCGTTGTTTTCCCTGTACCGCCTTTTCCTGCTAATGCGATCACATATGCCATAGGAGTATTATACAATCAGTTGCAATTTTTCATATAATGAAAGAGAATATGAAGTATGGTCAATTATCTTAAATTATCTATAAGATACTTTTTAACCGTTTTATTTTCCTTGCTTATAATAAGCCATCCTCAACTTTTTGCCCAGACCAAACCCAGACTACCGCTCTATGTAGGTTCCGATGTATGCAAGGGATGTCATGAACTGGAATATAACAGTTTCATGAAATATGCAAAGAAGAGCAAATCTTTTAAAAGCATTGAACGGGTAAAAAAGGGTTTGACAGAAGAAGAAATCAGGGGCTGCTATTTTTGTCATACTACCGGATATGGCAGGCCCGGAGGATTCGTCAGTGCAGAAAAGACTCCGCATCTGAAAAATGCAGGATGTGAGGTATGTCATGGCCCTGGAGAATTCCATATAAAATCTAATGCTGCAAAAGATATTAAAAGACGTATGACATTGAAAGACTGCGAGATTTGTCACACATCCGAAAGGGTTCGGGCTTTCAGATATAAACCCATGATACATGGTGGAGCACATTAACAAGACGAAAGTGAAAAGTGAAAAGTTAAAAGTGAAGAGTGAAAAATTAGAAAATAAAGGAATAAGGCAAAAATGTTCGGTGTAATCAAAAAGAGACTTGGTTATAAGATAATGGTTGCCATGCTCATTATCATATTAATGGTGCTGCTGGCAGAGATTTACATGCGGATATACTTTGGGACAAAGGACAGACTGGAGATTGCGACCAGTCTCAGTACCGAGCTGGCTGATGCTGTCTATTCAGGGATCAAACATCCTATGGAAATCGGGGACAGCGATGCTATCAGAAGAGAACTCACAGACATAAAAGAAAAAATGAAAGATGTTGAGGTGTTTATCTGTGATTTTGAACAGGAGGTGATCTATTCTACCCATATAGAAAAAGTAAACACCCGCTTGACAGATTTGATCAATAATGAAGCAATATCAGAAACACTGACTGAAACGCTAAGAACAGGAATTGAGCCAAGGTATGACCCAAGAAGGCCTTTTGAGGATATAAATGAAGGGAGGAAGCACCTTGTTGTCATGCGGCCGATATTGAATGAAAAAGACTGTTATCACTGCCATGGATCGTCACGAAAGGTTCTCGGGGGCATCGTAGTCAGGCTTGATGCAGAGAGGACATATGCACAGGTTATAGCACAACGCAACAGAACTATTGTAATCGTTATATTCCTTATCCCTATAGCAATTGCCCTCATATACCTCATGGTAAATAGGTTAGTGCGGCAGCCTGTAGAAAGTTTGGCTGAGAAGGCAAAAAGATTTGCAGAAGGAGACATGACCACTTTCGTGGATGTGAAGACTGAAGATGAAATCGGCATTCTGGGCAAGACGTTCAATTATATGGTCGAAAGTGTTTCCTCTGCCAGTAATAAATTAGAAGAAGAGGTAAAGAGAAAATCAGCATTGTTAAGTGAAAGGACAAGGCTTTTAACATTGCTGGAAAGGGCCAATAAAGATCTCAGAGAACTGGATAAGCTGAAATCTACTTTCCTGGCCAATATGTCTCATGAACTACGCACTCCCATGAATGCCATTATCGGTTATACAGATTTAATGATTGATGGGGTTGACGGCCCTGTCAATGAAGAACAGGGAAAAAGCCTGAAAAAGGTTGCGAATAATGCATGGCATCTGCTGCAATTGATTAATGATGTCCTTGATATCTCGAAGATAGAAGCCGGAAAGATGAAATTAAATCCGAAGGAATTTGATCTGAATTGGCTGGTGGAGTCTGCCCTTCACACCTTTGAACCACAGATGAAACTGAAAGGCCTTACACTTACTATTGATATACCTGAAGGGTTGCCTCTTATATATGGAGATCAAGACAGGATAAGGGAGATTTTCATAAACCTCGTTGCAAATGCTATAAAGTTTACTAACCAGGGAGGGATTACGATCTCTGCTAAGCTTTCTGAGCGGGCTGTGAGACCCGGAGAGCCCCCGATGTTCATGGAAATATGTGTTGAAGATACAGGCATAGGAATAAAAGGGGAGGACGTTGGCAAGATCTTTGAAAAATTTGTGCAGGCAGACCTGACAACAATCCGTCAGTATGAAGGCACAGGCCTCGGCCTGAGTATTGCCAGGGGCCTGGTATCTCTGCACAAGGGTATCATCTGGGTGACAAGTAAAGCTGGAGAAGGAAGCAGGTTCTGCTTTACGCTCCCTTTAAAGAAAGAAATACTCGAAAAGCCGGCAGAGCCTGTAATTGAAACAAGAATAGCAGAAGCCCTGGCCGATTATTACAACAAGCCTGTTGAGGATTTTCTGAAGGAGCCTGAATATGCGGGGAAACCAATACGGTGCTGGGAATATATACGCTGCGGGCAGCCGAGCTGTCCGGCATATGGAAGCCAGGAAGGAAGATGCTGGCTGATTATGGGAACACATTGTACAGGTATGAAAATAGCCGCATATCCGGAAAAGGTGGATTTTTGTAAAACATGTGATCTTATTCAAAATATTGGAACAAGGCCTGAAGAAGAATTTACATCCGAAATAAAAAGGGCAGGAACATCCAAAAAGACTGTATTGTCTATAGATGACAATCCAGAGGCTATTGATATCATCCGGAAGTATCTGGGGGAAGAGTACAATGTGGTAGGCCTTCTAAGCGCTGAAGACGCAGTGAAAAGGGCAAAAGAGATAAAGCCCATGGCTATTACCCTGGATATTATGATGCCGAGAAAAAACGGCTGGCAGGTATTGCGGGAGTTGAAAGGTGATCCTGAGACACAGGATATACCGGTTATTGTTCTTTCAATAGTAGATGACCATAGGCTGGGCTTCAGCCTAGGCGCAGCAGAATATATCATAAAACCGGTAGAAAAGGATGTGCTCTTAAGAAAACTGAAGACCCTTGAAAAAACCACGAAGATAAAGCGTGTCCTGATTGTTGACAATGATCCAAACACCGTGAGATTAATCGGCAGTGTTCTGGAAGAAGCAGAATATCAGGTTACCACTGCGTATAACAGTGAAGATGCCATAAAATCGATACGGGATTACAGACCTGATTTGATTGTGCTAAACCTCACCATGCCTGAAACCGGTTTTGATGTGATCGAATATCTGAAGACTAATAAAAAGGGCAATGATATACCATTAATTGTCCTTACTCAAAAGGATCTTACCAAAAAGGAAATAGATGAACTGAACGGCAGGATACACGGCATATTAAACAAGGTTATTCTTACCAAGGAGGATCTTTTAAAGGAACTGAAGGATACTATAAGCAAGATAAGCAGAGAATAATGAAACCCTTATGAGATTTTTCTTACTTCTTTTTTTCTTTTTTATGCTGCCCCTTAATGCCTGGGGGTATGTGCCTCATGATTATCCTGCAATTTATACCCACCAAATAGCACGAATATTTCTGTTTTTCGCATTCCTTATCTTATTATGGGCTATTGTTCATAATCGCCTGCACACACAAAAGGGATGGAGATATCTCTACTTTTCCCTCATTCTTTTTATCGTATGGGATCTGAGTGTTTTTGTCGGAAGGATTGCGGAAATTCTGGCAATAGCCCAAACGATCGGGAGCACCGAAGGGTGGCAGTATTTCGGGAGGAGTATAAAAATTGGACGTCTGGAATATTTCTATTATGCAGGAAGACTCGATTTTATACTGCTCAATATTGCTATGCTGCTTTTTTATCTTGGCCTTAGAGAACTTTCACAGAAAGTAAAAGAAGGGTCTCATGTCCATATTGCAGTTCTTTTACCTTTACTGCCTATTTTAATTACTGAAATTACAGGCAACTGTATATTCATAGCGCTGTCGATCATGAGTCTTTACGAAAGTGTTCGACTGTATAAAACAGACAAGGAAAATGTGCTGTGGAATTATCTGGTCTGGCTCTCTGCTTCGTGGTTTATGTATTCAATTTCGAGATCTTTCGGTCATATCCTGAGACATATTCTGATTCCCACAGGGAATAGGGATATGTGGAACTTTTTTGAGCCGATTACCGGGAGTTTCAACATTTTTGCCCTTTTCTTTGTTGGGTCGGTCAGTCTTTTCTTCATCAGCGTATATAGGTCATATCTGAAGGTATCTGAGGAAAAAGAAAAATTAGAGGAACTTGTTTCAGAGAGAACAAGATTCATAGAACAGTTAGAAATAGATAAGGTGGAACTTCAGGAACTTGACAGGATGAAATCCGCCTTCCTGACCAATATGTCTCATGAACTTCGCACACCTATGAACACAATCATCGGCTATACAGAGGTCTTACTGGATAAAATAGATGGCGATGTTAATGAAGAACAGGAAAAGAGTCTCAAAAAAGTAAAGGAAAGCGCTAAACATCTACTGCAATTGATCGATAACATCCTGAACATATCAAAGATAGAATCGGCTAAAATGCGATTGGAGATACGGGAAGTCAGTATAAGACCCCTGATCGAATCTCTTATTTCTGAGTTTCAACCATTGATGCAACAAAAAGGCCTGAGACTCTCTCTGGATCTGAGTGAAAAATATCCGGTAGTTTATGGTGATACAGATAAAATTAAGCAGATACTTATAAACCTGTTATCGAATGCTGTCAAATTTACCGGTGAGGGGGGTATTACGGTAACTACCGGGACTTCTGATATGGGAATCAAAAAGGGAGAACCCCCTCAATTCATGGAGATATCTGTAGAGGATACCGGCATAGGGATAGAGGAGGATGATCTCGGGAAGATCTTTGATAAGTTTGTTCAGATAGATTTTACTTTAGTGCGTCAATATGAAGGGACTGGCTTAGGGCTGACTATTGCCAAAGGGCTGGTAAACCTGCACAAAGGCGCTATATGGGTAACAAGTAAATATGGAAGGGGGAGCAGATTCTGTTTTACCCTTCCGTTAAAAAAAGAGTTGCTCGATAACTGAGTGGATTCTTTATAATAGAGACTGTATAAAACAGTGCCAGAATACAAAAGGGGAAAACAACTATGCCGAAAAAGGTATTGATAGTTGAAGATAATGAGGATAATCGGGAACTTGTCGTGAAGGTGCTCAGGAACAAAGGCTATGAAATAGTTCAGGCTGCTGACGGAGAGGAAGCTTTGGAAAAGGCAGTTGCTGAGAGACCGGACCTGATATTACTGGATATCTCACTCCCTAAACTTGATGGTTATGAAGTTGCAAAAAGACTAAAAAGTATGGAGGAATTTCAGGAAATTCCTATAATTGCTTTTACTGCCCATGCAATGAAAGGAGACCGGGAGAAGGTTATTGTTGCCGGGTTTGAAGGATATATATCAAAGCCTATTAATGTTCGTGAATTACCCGATCAGGTTAAATCATTTATAAGAGGTAAAAGGGAGAGCATCCTGGGTGGAGAAGAAACATAAGATACTGATAGTTGATGATGCTGTTGATACCGTAGAAC
This sequence comes from Thermodesulfovibrionales bacterium, assembly GCA_049302065.1. Lineage (GTDB taxonomy): Bacteria > Nitrospirota > Thermodesulfovibrionia > Thermodesulfovibrionales > SM23-35 > VGWX01. The sequence continues at coordinate 22,169 of JBAQLU010000136.1, read as the reverse complement.
TTCTGACAAAAAGGTTTCATGCTGAGGGATACGATACAGCAGAAGCCTATAATGGAGAAGAAGCCCTGCAGAAGGTGCCGGAATACGATCCGGATTTAATCGTGCTTGATGTAATGATGCCTAAAATAGATGGTTATGAGGTTGCAAAAAGGCTCAAGGCAGACGAAAAGACAAAATACATACCTGTTCTGATGCTTACTGCTAAAGGGGAGGTTGAGCATAAGGTAAAAGGCCTGGATATCGGCGCTGATGACTATATGTCCAAGCCCTTTGACTACAAAGAACTATCTGCCCGAATCAGATCCCTGCTCTCTATAAAAGCAACTCATGAAAAGAAAGTAAAGACCGAGAAAACCGGTGCGCTTGAACAGATGATAGACGAGGTCGCACACGAGATAAGGAATCCCCTGACTTCAATAGGAGGATTTGCACGAAAGGTTTTCAATAAACTGCCGGAAGATGATCCGAACAGAAAATATATGCAGATGATCATAGAAGATGTCGCAGTGCTTGAAGAGATGATCAAGCAGCTCATCGAACTGAAATCCATGGAGATATCACAGAAGGAGCCTGTAAATATTAATCAGATCGTCATTGATTGCCTGAAGGTTTTCGAGAAAGAAACCTTATCAAAGAACATTCAGGTGACCACAGACCTCATAGTAAATCCGCCGCTTCTGTTAATTGATAAAAAGCTGATGAAAAGATCGCTCTGTAACATGATCAAGAATGCCATCGAGGCAATGGAGACAACCGCAAAAGAGCTTAAGATAATTACTATCCTTAGCGATAACTATCTGGACCTGAAGATTGCCGATACAGGGAAAGGCATTGATAAGGATAAGATTAAAAATATCTTCGACCCGATGGTCTCTTCCAAGATGTTCAGTCCTGGATTGGGACTTACCTTTGCATTAAAGATAGTTCAGTATCATAATGGAACAATCTCTGTAGATAGCGAACCTGGAAAAGGCACAACCTTTACAATAAGATTGCCTCTAAAGACCGTTTAAATCCCGTCTTTTTTTGACTTCAGGGTTCTCAGCCTTGCGATTTCTTCCTGATATCCGTATATATGAGCGCCTGCGCTGTAGGCATACATGGGGCCATTCTTAAGACTTGCTTCTGAGGCAACAAATTGTTTGAGAAGTTCTATGCCGCCAAGGTTTGTGGGAAAACCTGCCCAGAGATCCCATGACCTGAAGTAAGCGCTTACAGTAAGCAACAAGTCATCGTTTGATGGTATTACCTTAAAATCCAGTAGTCTCAGACACGGAGGATCAAGCTTGCCGTCTTTTCCATAGCAGACATCAAGGTCATCAGGTGTTCCTACTTCGATTACAGCCTGATTGGTAAGAGGTGTTTCCCTCAGCATTTTAATGACACGTTCCAGTTGTGTGCCGCCTTTCGGCATACTATGCTGAATCCTGCTTGCATAGGTGTAGGTCTCGTTTTCAGACAGTTCAGGATTCATGAGATAATGAACGAAATAATTTTCAATATATTCCATTGTGGTCGGAGAAGGTATCCCGAGTCCCGGTGGTATTACAGGAACTATATCATAATTCGGATGCTCTATATAAACTGCAATTCCCGGATACTGTAGGCGGTACTGCTCATTTTCAAATGACCCTTTTTGTATATTCTGTGAATATGTTTTATCAAAGATATTGTAAAGCAGCTGAAACCAGGCATCAGATATTGTTTTCGCTAATAAACAGAAGGGAAGCATGCATTCTCCTTTTTTGGTTTGTAGTTTATCATTTTACCCTTTCCTCTCAAATAATTTCCCGGCTACAACTACGAAAAGGATTGATGTAAAAATGATTACCGCTGTGCTTGTCATAATCGAAATGTCAGGTCCCATGTTTCCCGAAGCATCTGGAAACAGCGCGTGCTTCATGATGTCAATGCCATATGTTAATGGATTGAGTTTTGCCAATATCCTGAGAATATCCGGAAGAAGTTTAACCGGATACATGGCGCCTGACAGAAAAAACATAGGCATGATAATGAAGTTCATGATGACGCTGAAACTCTCATAGCTGTCATAGAACGTAGCAAGTACAATCCCAAAGGCAGAAATGCAGAACGACAGGGAAACGCATATCAGAATGATTTCCAGAATCTGTAACAGGCCGAGTTTGAAACCTAAGACAGGAAAGAGCGCAAGGATGATCAACGCCTGAATGGTGGATACGATCGTTCCGCTCAATGCTTTACCGATGACTATTGAGAATCTCGATACCGGTGCGACAAGGATTTCCTTCATGAAGCCGAACTCCTTGTCCCATATTATGGATATTGAAGAAAACATAGAACTGAAAAGAATGGTCATGCCGATTATTCCGGGGAAGATGAACTGGGTGTATGGCACGCCTGTCTGATTTGGGACAAGCCTGGATATGCCGGCACCAACAATGAACAACCATAAAAGCGGCCTTGCTATTGCCGAGAAGAGGCGGCTTTTTTCCCTGATGAATTTCTTGAATTCTCTGGCGACTATGACATAAATAACATTGAATTCCATAACCGTATTATAAAGGATTCAAGAGGCCGAGGGTTCAAGGATTCCAGGGGTATAATTTTTAAAAACACTTGACCACTTGAACCCTTGACTCCTTGAACCCTTTTTTTCAGTGTCTTCTCCTGTATGCACGAATCGATTCTTTTATCGTCTCGTCGCCTGTTATCCCTTCTTCCCTTATTGTCTTGCCTGTAAGCTTGAGAAAAACATCATTCAGAGTCGGCCTTTGAATCCTCACAGAAAGGACCCGCTCTCCCAAAGTCCTTATGAGTTCAGGTATGCAGGTATCGCCCCTGCTGCATGTCATGTAAAGCTCATCGTTTTTTTCTGAAACACTCAATTTAAATACAGTTTCTATCTCTTTTCTTACATGGATATTATCTGTGGTTGTTATCGAAACAATATCACCTCCCACAATTTTTTTCAGCTCTGCAGGTGAGTCAATAGCGATGATCTTGCCATTGTCTATAACTGCAATTCTGTCACATACTTCAGCTTCTTCCATGTAATGAGTCGTCATGAAGATCGTTACATTGTGTTTTTCAGGCAGAGTTGTTATGAATTCCCACAGGTTGGTCCTGCTCTGCGGGTCAAGGCCAAGTGTAGGCTCATCAAGAAATAGAACCCTCGGCCTGTGTATCAATCCCCTCGCTACCTCAAGCCTCCGTTTCATCCCGCCGGAGAATTTTTTAACGAGATCTTCTTTGCGATCATATAAGTCAACAAACTTCATAACATCATAGACACGCTCTTTCATTTCAGCCTTTGGAATGTTATAAAGATAGGCATGAAAGATGAGGTTCTCGTAAGCAGTCAGATCTTTATCGAGGGTTGTGTCCTGAAAGACGATTCCAATAGCTTTTCTTACCTCTGAGGATTCTGATATGCAGTCATGCCCGGCAATGAGCGTCCTGCCTGATGTGGGAGAAAGGAGGGTACACAGGATATTTATTGTGGTTGTCTTGCCGGCTCCATTCGGTCCAAGGAATCCGAATATTGTGCCTTCTTCGACCTCAAACGAGATATCATCTACTGCGGTGATATTTCCGAACTTTTTTACTAAATTTTCCACCTGTATTATGGGCATTCAGTTGTACCATTCGATCTTATTTTTCGGAACCTGCCAGTGGATGAAATCATGCCATATCCCGATTGGCGCTTTTTCTACGCCCTTGAACCTTTTATGAAGGACAGGCAGGGCATCAGGAACATAGAGGAATGTGCATGGCTGTTCATCCGCAAATATTTCGTGTATTCTCTGGTAAATCTTTTTCCTTTTTTCGAAATCAAAGGTTCGCCTTCCTTCAAGTAAAAGCGTGTCAACCTCATCATTCCTGTAAGAGATGAAATTGAATTCACCCTCTTTAGTTTTTGAAGAATGCCATATGTCAAAGATGTCAGGATCCCTTGACAATGCCCAACCCATGATAATAGCTTCAAAACGTTTTTTGTCAATAAACTCGTGGAGCATGGCCTGCCATTCAAGTACCTTTATATTCATAGTAATCCCGATGGTCTTAAGGTTTTCCTTAAGAATCTGCGCTGTTTTCATCCTTGCCTCATTGCCCTGATTTACAAGCACAGTAAATTCAAACGCCCTGCCATCTTTTTCGAGTAAACCGCGCTGTCCTTTTACCCATCCTGCTTCTCTGAAGAGTTTCCTGGATATTTCCGGATTATATTCAATATCTTTCACATCCGGATTATATGCCCATGACTCAGGAGGGAATGGGCCGGTGCAAGGGGTGCCGTACCCAAGCATAACCCCGGTTATAATATCCTTTTTATTGATAGCATGTGTGATAGCCTGCCTGACCCTCTTATCCGAGAATTTGGTATCTTTGAGATTATATCCTAAATATGTATATCCAAAAGATGGATATCTGAATTTATGAAAGTATTTGTTGAAGAAATTTGTGCCAGCCTGCAGTTTATACTGAGGAGGCGTGAGTCCCATAAAATCTATACCGCCAAATTTAAGCTCAAGAAACATTGTTGCTGTATCCGGTATGACCCTCACTATATATCTGTCTATCTTTGGTCTTCCTTCAAAATAGCTGTTAAATGCATCGAGCACTATCTTCTGACCCGTAACCCATTCCTTCAATTTATATGGACCGGTACCAATTGGATTTCTAACGTAATATTCATTAGTTATATCTTTATATTGAAGAAAATGTTTAGGTAATATACCCATGCCCCATGATTCCAGCGCAGGCGCATATGGCTCTTTATAAGAGACCTTAATTGTATGCTTATCTAATACCTCGACTTTATCTATGGGTCCAAAGTTGCTGCTGTATGGAGTTGGAATTTTGGGATCAATAACCGTGTTATATGTAAAAAGAACGTCATCTGCCGTGAACTCTGCGCCATCATGCCATAAGACATTTTTTCTGAGATGGAAGATAATCTGAAGGCCGTCAGGAGATATGTCCCATGATTCTGCAAGGTCTCCGATAGTTTTTATGTTTTTGTCATATTTTGTAAGGCCGTTGAAGATCAATCCGCTGATTTCTGCAGAGGCGCTGTCAGAGGCAAGAAGGGGCAACAGTCTCTTGGCATCTGCAAGGGAACCGACAGTAATAGCATTTGGTTTCTTGATTTCCGGTTCGCGCGTACAGGAAATGAGGGATAGAGTCAGTGAAAAAAATAGTATGAATATTCTGAAACTTGTAAAGATTCCTAACACTTCTTCTTAGGAGTTCCCGGCCCCTTATAGTTCACCCTTCATGTAGGAACTCCTATCTTTGGAAAAACAAAAAGCATTAAAACGAGCCATACAATAAAAACACCTGCCCCTATGATCCAATCCCACTCTGCCATTTCCTGTTAACTCTCCTTTATTGTGATTGCCAATGTTTTATTTTTTGTCTAATAGTTCCTTTAAGGCTTTTGCATCCAAATATCCTGGAATAAGTCTGCCATCCGGCATTATGATAGCAGGAGCGCCTGTTATGCCGAGCTTATTGGCAAGCTTCATATTGTCATCAACTACCGATGTCTTGCATTTCGGAGCCGGCAACTGTTTGTTCTCAAATGCGTCTTCGAGAAGTGAGAGCTTTTTTTCACAAACTATGGTTTTTGCTTTATCGTATGCCTTCGGATGCATTTTCAGCGGATTCATTTTTATGTAGAAAGCAATATCTTTTCTCTCCTGAATAACCTTCTTCATCTCCTGATGAAGTTTTGCACAGTAAGGTCATTCAGGGTCATCGAAAACTATAACCCTGTGCTTTGCTTTCCTGTCTCCGAGAATGAGGGCATCATTTAAAGGGATCTGAGATACGTTTACTTTATTAAGTTCTGAGAGCCGGTCCTGTGTGATATTCTTTTTCCCTTTTATCTCGATGATTGAACCGGAGATTACATTTTTTTTGGGGAGATCAATGTAAAGCACCCCTTTCTTGCCACCTGTTTCAACAGAAACCTCCCAGAGATATTTTGCCGGACTTTGCTTTACATCTGTTACCTTAATATTCTGGTCAAAAGTCTTGAGTAAAGACAAAGCCTCCTCTTTTTTCATGGTATGACATTTTGTGCATTCCTGTCCTTTGGTTGGAAAGCCGAATGATGTCGACACAGTGAACAATAAAAATGTTAGGCATGAAAACAAGAGAATCCTGCGCATTTAAAACCTCCTTTATTTTATTCATATTACCATAAAAAGGTTTTGTGTGCGTATACCATAATGTTAATATAGTTTTATGAAGGAAAGAAAAGAAACTTTACTCGAGATACTCTCTGCTGAAGGTCTCCTTAACCAGGAGCAGATAGAACTTCTTAAATCAAAAGAGGCCTTGCAGAGATCAAAAATCCTGAAGTCCAAGACCCCGGGCATGCGGCAGAATATATTAGACCAGTCAGCTGTTTCGATGATTGATATTATTGAATCTCTCAAAATTACTTCTCCCAAAAGCAGCGGAAAGATTATAACAGCTGACATTATAATGATGACGGTGGCAAAACACCTGATGCTGCCTTTTTTGAAAATCGACCCTTTAAAATTAGACTACGAAATCGTTACACAGATAATATCAAGACCATATGCAATAAAACATCAGATAGTACCGGTAGCACTTTCGGACAATACATTGACCGTCGCCACTGCAGACCCTTTTGACAAAGAGGCAGTTGACTGGATTGAACGGGGTACCGGATATAAGATAGAAGTGGCGGTCACGACGAAATCAGATATAATGAAGATCATCACTGAATTCTACGGGTTCAAATCTGCAATTACATCAGCCGGAAAAGATATTGGCACACAGACAGACCTTGGAAATCTCGAGCAGTATGTAAAATTAAAATCTATCACAGAGCTCGAAGCAACCGACCAGCATATTGTCAATGCTGTTGAGTACCTGCTTCACTACGCATATTCAAGCAAGGCTTCGGATATACATATAGAACCGAAAAGGGATTTCAGCCTCATACGATTTCGCATTGACGGTATCCTGCATAACATCCATAAAATTCCGAAAGCTGTCCATGCCCCTATAATCTCGAGAATAAAAATGCTTGCGAGAATGGATATAACTGAGAAAAGGCGGCCTCAGGACGGAAGGATCAAGACAGCCCATGAAGGCAAGGAAGTAGAATTGCGCATATCGTCTATCCCTGTTGCATTTGGAGAGAAGGTTGTTATGAGAATATTTGATCCTGTCATACTTATGCAGAATGTCGAAGAACTTGGAATTTTAGATAAGGATATGAAACAGATCAAATCGTTTATAGCAAACACCAATGGAATCATCCTTGTTACCGGACCGACAGGAAGCGGCAAAACAACAACCCTGTACTCGCTCCTGAAGGTGCTCTCAACTTCTGAGGTAAATGTATCTACGATTGAAGATCCTATAGAAATGGTCTATGAGGGTTTTAACCAGACCGCAGTTCATCCCCAGATAGACTTTACGTTTGCAAATTGTCTGAGAATGCTCCTCAGACAGGACCCTGATATCATAATGGTCGGTGAAATCAGAGACCTCGAGACAGCAGAAAATGCGATACAGGCTGCGCTTACAGGACACCTTGTACTTTCAACCCTCCATACAAATGATGCGCCAAGTGCGATAACACGTTTGATAGATCTTGGAGTTGAACCTTTCCTTATTAATGCTACCCTTTTAGGGGTCATTGCCCAAAGGCTTGTAAGAAAGGTTTGTCCTCACTGCAAAGAGGAATATAACCTTACAAAAGATGAATGTTACATACTGAAGGTTGATTACGAAAAGGTAAAAAACTATAAGGTGTCACTCGGGAGAGGGTGTGACATATGCAGAGGTACAGGGTATCTGGGAAGGACAGGGATTTTTGAGGTGATGGAGATGACTGAAAAGGTGAGTGAGGAAGTACATGAAAAGGCCTCACCTCTGAGTATCAAAAAGATCTCCGTGGGCCAGGGCATGAACACTCTCAGAGAAAATGCTATTAAGAAATTGCTCAAAGGGGTAACCACTGTTGATGAAGTTATAAGAGTAACGGGCTTGTAGTCATGATATGAATGCAGCTTATTTGGTGTCATTCCCGCTTGTCGGGAATCTTTTTTAAACAAAGGATACAGAGACCAATAAACGGCAAGAAAGATTCCGAACAAGTCGGAATGACATGTAAAAAGGAGGTTTTCATATGAAGGTTGTAGCCTTTTAACGGGAGTCCGAGAAAAAAAGGCAATACATATCACTGTATTCAAACCGTATTAGAGGAGCTTAAAAGAGAGGGCATCAGTATTTTTCAGGGTATAAATTATTTAAAGACCAAGTTTTTCGAACAGTTTCACAATAACTGTATTGGATATAACAATCCCTTTTCTGGTCAGCCTTAAATGGTCTTTTGCAATCTCTACCAAACCTTCATTAATCAACGCTCCCGATGCATCGACAATATTCAATCCGGTTTCCTGTGACTTTGAAATGCTTATACCTTCAGTTTTTCTCAATCCCAGAAATATGAATTCTTTTAAAGCTTCTTCAGATGTGAGTTTCGTTGATTCTATTTCCGGGATCATCCTGTTATTCAGTTGTTCAATATATGCATTTATGTCCTTTATATTTCCCGAACGCACTTTATCGATGAATGAATGTGCCCCGGCGCCGGCCCCGATATATTCCCCCCTGTTCCAGTAATTCAGATTATGGATGCATTTAAACTCTCGCAATGCAAAATTGGATATTTCGTAATGTTCATATCCAAAGCCTGCTAAATAATCTATTGCATGGTTATACATTTCGAGGACAAGCTCTTCATCAGGAATACTGATCTTATGGGTTTCAAGTAAATTAAAAAATGGTGTGTGTTCTTCAGGTGTGAGTTCATATGCAGATATATGGGCCGGTGATAATTTGACTGCTTTTGAGATGGAATCACGCCATGTATCCATTGTCTGACCGGGGATACCATACATCAGATCTATTGAGAAATCCTTCATACCTGCAATTTTTATTGTCTCGATTGATCTGAATGCATCTTCTGAATCATGGATCCGTCCGAGTGTTTTTAGTTCATTGTCATTGAATGATTGTATCCCTAAGCTTAGCCTGTTAACGCCCAATGAAATAATCGCATCTATTTTTGATCCATGAATAGTTCCCGGATTGGCCTCGACTGTTATTTCAATATCAGAGGAGAAATTGTAATTGTCTTTAAGGCACCTGAAAAGCTGTCCAAAACATTTATCTGACAAAAGGGAAGGGGTCCCGCCTCCGATGTAGACTGACCGTAATGTCCCGGCAGCCTCTTTTTTTATATACAGCTCTTTGCATAAGGCGCCGATATATTTATTTGCTGTTGGTTCATCATAAGAGACAGAAAAGAAATCGCAGTAGATGCATTTTTTGATGCAAAAAGGGATGTGTATATAAAGACACTCCGGCATATTATAAATATTTTAAATCAAGTCTGTGTGGTGATTGGGATCGCGGGGTTATTTTACCTTCAGCACTGCCAGAAATGCCTCCTGAGGGAGCTCCAGTTTCCCGAACTGCTTCATTCTCTTTTTGCCCTCTTTCTGTTTTTCGAGCAGTTTTCTCTTGCGGGTTATGTCACCGCCATAGCATTTTGCCAGCACATCTTTTCTAAGGGCTTTTACGCTCTCTCTCGCGATGATCTTGTTGCCGATTGCTGCCTGTATGGCGACTTCGTACATCTGTCGCGGGATGATCTGTCTGAGTTTTTCTGACAGTTCACGGCCCTTGTAATATGACTTGTCTTTATGCACTATCAGGGAAAGGGCATCGACAACCTCTCCGTTAAGGAGAATATTGAGTTTAACGAGATCCGATTCCCTGTAGCCGAGAAAATCGTAGTCCATCGATGCATAACCTTTTGAGAGAGACTTTAATCTGTCATAGAAATCCCAGAGTATCTCATTTAAGGGCAGTTCATATTCTACCTTAATCCTGTCTGTGCCAATGTAGGTAAAACCCCTCTGAACGCCCCTTTTTTCCTGACAGAGATCAAGAATTGGGCCTATGAAGTCCTTAGGTACGAAAATGGTCGCAAGAACAAAGGGCTCTTCTATTGTTTCATAGCTTTCCGGCAGCCGGGAAGGATTTTCAATATGCACGACCTCCATATCTGTTTTTGTTACTCTGTATACAACCGTTGGCGCAGTGCTTAAGAGTTCAAGGTCAAATTCCCGCTCAAGCCTTTCTTTGATAATTTCCATATGGAGCAATCCAAGGAAGCCGCACCTGAACCCAAAGCCGAGAGCTAAGGATGTCTCAGGTTCATAGACGAAGGAAGAATCATTGAGCCGGAGTTTATTCAAAGCGTCTCTGAGGTTTTCATACTGATGTGACTGGGTCGGATAAAGACCGCAAAAGACCATCGGTTTAATATCCTTATATCCCGGACAAGGTTCTTTTGCGGGTTCATCAGCGCCGGTTATCGTATCACCTATTTTTGTGTCGGTAACCATTTTTATGCCTGCAATAATATAGCCTACTTCCCCTGAGATCAACTCAGGTATAGGCTCCATCTTAGGTGAAAAGATCCCAACCTGTGATACTTCAAATAAATCGCCGGTGGCCATAAGCTTAATCTTTTTGCCGGCCATCACTTTGCCGTCGAATATCCTGACAAGAACAATAACGCCCTGATAATTATCAAACCATGAATCGAATATCAGGGCCTTTAAAGGGTTGCTGTCATCACCTTTGGGTGCAGGTATTTTGTTTACGATAGCTTCAAGTATTTCTCTGGTGCCCCGACCTTCTTTTGCGCTTGCAAGAATAGCATCAGAACAATCGATGCCGATTGCTTCTTCTATCTGCTTCCTAGTCTCTTCAGGGCTGGCTGCCGGCAGGTCTATTTTATTTATGACAGGAATGATCTCAAGATTATGCTCTGTTGCAAGATATGCATTTGCAAGTGTCTGTGCCTCAACACCCTGCGATGCATCAACAATAAGGAGCGCACCTTCAGATGAAGCGAGGCTCCTTGAAACCTCATATGAAAAGTCTACATGCCCCGGAGTGTCTATAAGGTTGAGGATATAACTATTACCATCCTCAGCGTTATATGTAAGCCTGACCGCATGCGCCTTTATGGTAATGCCTCTTTCTTTTTCAAGGTCCATTGAATCCAGGACCTGTTCTGTCATCTCCCTTGAACTCAGCGCCCCGGTATATTCAAGAAGCCTGTCTGCAAGGGTAGATTTCCCATGATCAATATGGGCTATGATGGAAAAATTACGTATTTTTTTGGGTGTCTTCATATAAGCTTTATATTTTATCATAAACAACATATAAAATCCTTGATCTTGATTGCTTTATACGCTGCTGAAATGTTAAACTTAGCATTAAATTGGTGCTAAAAATGCTTGATGATGTTTTAAAAACAGGGTTAACATTCGATGACGTACTTCTTACACCCGCCAAGTCAGAAGTGCTTCCCAAAGAGACAGACATCTCTACTCTGCTTACGCGAAATATCAGCATAAATATACCTATAATAAGCGCAGCAATGGATACAGTCACAGAGTCTGATCTGGCAATAGCCATGGCCCGTGAGGGAGGAATAGGGATCATCCACAGGGCTATGAGTCAGGATAAACAGAGATCAGAAGTCGATAAAGTCAAGAAATCCGAAAGCGGGATGATACTCGACCCGATAACCATATCACCAGATTCACCAATCTCAGAGGCTTTCGCTTTGATGCAGAAATTCAGGATATCAGGTGTGCCTGTTACAGAAAAAGGTAAGCTCATCGGAATAATCACAAACAGGGACCTGCGTTTTGAAACCCAATTCAATAAGAAGGTTTCTCTCGTGATGACAAAGGAGAAACTCATTACAGCATCTCTCGGCACTAACCTCGACATGGCGCAGAAGATTCTTCACAAATACAAGATAGAAAAACTTCCAATCGTAGATAAAAACAACAATCTTAAGGGTCTGATTACCATAAAAGATATTGAAAAGAGAAAAAAGTATCCAAACGCATGTAAAGACAAGGTCGGCAGGCTCTGTGTCGGGGCTGCAATAGGCACCGGAGAGGATTCAGTTTACAGGGCAGAGCTTCTTGTAAAAGCAGGTGTTGACGTGATCGTGATTGATACTGCCCACGGTCATACTGCGTCGGTCATCAATACGTTAAAGGCATTAAAAAAGAAGTTTGATGTGGATGTCATCGCAGGGAATATTGCCACTGCTGAAGCTACCCGTGACCTCATTAAGGCAGGTGCAGATGGTATAAAAGTCGGGATAGGTCCTGGCTCAATATGTACTACAAGAATAATAGCGGGAGCAGGCGTACCGCAGATTACTGCAATAAAGAATTGTTTTGATGTTGCAAAGAAATCTAAAGTGCCTATCATAGCTGATGGTGGAATAAAGTATTCTGGTGATGTAGTAAAGGCGTTAGCAGTTGGGGCCCATTCTGTAATGATAGGAAGCTTGTTTGCCGGCACAGACGAATCTCCTGGTGAAATAGTGCTTTTCCAGGGGCGGAGTTATAAAGTTTACAGGGGAATGGGTTCCATCGGCGCAATGGAGCAGGGTACAAAGGACAGATATTTTCAGTCTGGTGTGAAATCCGCAAAGCTTGTACCTGAAGGAGTTGAAGGTAGAGTGCCATATAAAGGTCCGGTTGCCCAGAGTGTCCATCAGTTAATCGGTGGTGTACGTTCAGGAATGGGTTACTGCGGATGTAAGAATCTTGACGAACTCAGGAGGAAGGCAAGATTCATTCGAATTACAAGTGCCGGTCTTCGGGAAAGCCATGTACACGATGTTATCATAACAAGAGAGGCACCGAATTACAGGCCGGAATGGTGATAAAAGAGTAGACAGTTGACAGCAGGTAGTAGACTGGAAAAAACAAGCAGCCATTCCCTAAATCAAAAATAAAGGTTCTTTCGTAAAAAAGTTTAAGAACATCAAATAAGAAAAATGTCTGGATTCCCGCCTCCGCGGGAATGACGAAAAAACATACACTTAAGAATGTCATTCCCCGACTTGATCGGGGAATCCAGGATTTCTTCAACTTAAATACGAAGGACACAAAATAAATTATGCATGAAGAAAAAATATTAGTTCTTGATTTTGGCTCACAGTATACTCAACTCATTGCAAGACGTGTAAGAGAAAACAGAGTTTATTCTGAGATATTCCCCTTCAATGCCTCAATTGAAAAGATAAGAAATTTCAATCCGAAGGGGATAATTCTATCGGGTGGTCCGTCAAGCGTTTATGATTCAGGCGCACCTGTCCCTGATCTTTCCATTTTCGAGCTCGGTATCCCCATCCTTGGCATCTGTTATGGTATGCAGCTCATGGCGCACTGTCTTGGGGGAAGGGTTGGAAAAGCACAGAAAAGAGAATATGGGAAAGCAGAGCTTGTCATTGAACATAAAACTGATCTGTTTAATGATATTCCCAAAAGAACTGTTGTCTGGATGAGCCATGGTGACAGAATTGAACGTGTTCCATCTCCATTTAGACCAATAGCACATACAGACAATTCCCCGGTTGCAGCCATGTATGATAAAGGGAGAAGTTTTTTTGCACTTCAGTTTCATCCTGAAGTTGTTCATACACCGATGGGATTCAGGATAATCAGGAACTTTCTCTTCCACATATGTTCATGCAAGCCGCTCTGGACTATGAAGTCTTTTATAGAAACTGCAACGGAAGAGATAAGGGAAAGGGTAGGGAAGAAAAAAGTCGTATGCGGTATAAGCGGCGGCGTGGATTCAACAGTGACCGCAGTTATCGTACACAGGGCGATAGGAAGACAGCTTACCTGTATATTTGTTGACAATGGTGTTCTGAGGGCCGGAGAAGCAAAGAAGGTCGAACAGACCCTCAGAAGAAACTTTCACATGAATATCGACTGTGTTGATGCCTCTGAAAGATTCCTGAAAAAGCTGAAAGGTGTTATTGATCCTGAGAAAAAGAGGAAGATAATCGGAAATGAATTCATAAGAGTTTTTGAGGATGGGGCAAAGAAGATCAAAGGTGTCGAATTCCTTGCGCAGGGGACGCTGTACCCCGATGTCATAGAGAGTGTATCTTTCAAAGGTCCCTCAGCCACCATCAAGAGCCATCATAATGTCGGAGGGCTTCTGGAGAAGATGAAATTAAAACTGATAGAACCTCTGAGGGAGTTATTCAAGGATGAGGTCAGGGTCCTCGGCAAAGAACTCGATATGCCGGAAGAAATAATAAACCGTCATCCATTTCCAGGGCCGGGTCTTGCGATACGTGTTATCGGCGAGGTAACCGGAGATAGATGCGATATCCTGAGAAAGGCGGATACTATTGTCCTTGATGAAATAAAGAAGGCAGGCCTGTACAAAAAAATCTGGCAGGCTTTTGCAGTGCTGTTGCCCGTTAAAAGTGTTGGTGTTATGGGAGACGAGAGGACATATGAAAATGTCATTGCGATCAGGGCGGTAAACAGCCTCGATGGAATGACAGCGGACTGGTCAAGGATTCCCTATGATGTTTTAGGGATAATGTCGAACAGGATAATAAATGAAGTTAAAGGTGTGAACAGGGTAGTCTATGACATAAGCTCAAAACCACCGAGCACGATTGAATGGGAATGAAAATACAGTGAACATAGATAAGTAGATAGCAAACAGTAACTGATAACTAAATGACGGATATTAAGAAGTATCTTAGTGAAAAACGGGAATTAATTGACTCATATCTGAAATCATATTTTGCTGCACCTTCCTCTCCTTCTGTTCTCCATGAGGCGATGAAGTATTCACTTTTCGCTGGAGGTAAGAGGATCCGGCCGATACTTGCTCTGGCATCTTATGAGGCGTGCGGAGGAGATGCAAAAAAGATCATACCGCAGGCTGCAGCCCTTGAACTCATTCATACGTATTCTCTTATCCATGACGATTTGCCTGCCATGGACAATGATGATCTGAGACGGGGAAAACCTACAAGCCATAAGATGTTCGGAGAGGCAATGGCAATCCTTGCAGGAGATGCCCTTCTTACTGAAGCCTTTATGATGATGACGGAAACAAATCCCCCCTTACCCCCCTTTACTAAAGTGGGGAACAAAAATATAGAGCCCCCGTTTTATAAAGGGGGTGTGTGGGGATTTTCTGGTGAGCGTATTAAACCTTCTTTACTGCTGAAAGCTGTCAGAGAAGTAGCTCTTGCTGCAGGGCATAATGGTATGGTCGGCGGGCAGGCTCAGGATATTATTTCAGAGGATGCAGAACCTGACAGTGAGATTCTGGAATTCATTCACCTTCACAAGACTGCAGCACTTATAAAATCCTCTGTAAGAATCGGTACTATACTTGCCGGCAGCAGAAAAAAACAGTTGCAGGCATTAACGAGATACGGTGAAAATACAGGACTGGCATTTCAGATCATTGATGATGTGCTGGATGTCGAAGGCTCCGCCGAAGAACTCGGAAAATCTGTCGGCTCAGACAGCAGGAAAAAGAAGATGACGTATCCATCCCTTTATGGGATAGAAGGAGCAAGAAAGAAGGCAAATGAGTTAATATTAATAGCAATAGATGCGATAGGGATATTTTCATCAGAGGCAGATCCCTTAAGGGAGATTGCCGGGTATCTGGCGAAAAGGAGGGCTTAATGTATCTTGAACAAATCAAATCACCATCAGATCTGAAAAAACTCGCTATTGCCGACCTGAAGAAACTTGCAGGTGAGATAAGAACCGAGATGGTTTATCGCGTTTCTAAGAATGGAGGGCATTTATCATCAAATCTCGGAGTGGTCGAGCTTACCATTGCACTCCACTATGTATTCAATTCACCTGTGGACAAAATAATATGGGATGTTGGTCATCAGTCATACCCCCATAAATTAATTACCGGAAGATATGACAAATTTTCCAGTTTAAGAAAATATAAGGGTATTGCAGGATTCCCGCGAAGAGATGAAAGTGAACATGATGCATTCGGCACAGGCCATAGTTCCACATCAATATCCGCTGCTCTGGGAATCATAGAAGGAAGGGAAAAAAATAAAGAGGACTTTAAGGTAATTGCAGTGATTGGTGATGGGGCTATGACTGCAGGGCTTGCACTGGAGGGGTTGAATAATGCAGGCGATCTTAAAAAAGACCTTATTGTAATTCTGAATGACAATGAGATGTCCATCTCTCCGAACGTAGGCGCTCTCTCGGCGTATTTAAACAGGATACTTACAGGAGAGCTTTATCAAAAATTCAAGAAGGAAACAAGATCTTTTCTTGAGGGCATACCAAAACTCGGTGACAAAGCTGCAAAAATAGCCCAAAAGACAGAAGAAATGCTCAAAGGTTTTTTTCTTCCGGGCATACTCTTTGAGGAGCTTGGATTCAATTATGTAGGCCCTATAGAAGGCCATAATATTGAGCTCTTAATAGATACTCTAAAGAGGATTAAAACATCCGTATTGCCGATCCTCATTCATGTTATAACAAAAAAGGGCAAGGGCTATGAGTTTTCAGAAAAAGACCCTTCCATGTTTCACGGAATCGGGCCCTTCAAACTTGAAACAGGCGCTCCTGCAACGGGTCCAGGTCTGACATACAGTGAAGTATTTGGCGATACGCTGACAGAACTCGCAAAGACAGATGAGAAAATAATTGCGATAACCGCAGCTATGAAAGAGGGTACCGGACTCGAGCATTTTGCAAGGAAGTATCCTGAAAGGTTCTATGATGTCGGTATTGCAGAGCCGCATGCTGTAACGTTTGCCGCAGGGCTCGCAACACAGGGATTAAAGCCTGTTGTTGCAATCTATTCAACATTCCTTCAGCGGGCATACGATGAAATAGTCCATGATGTCTGTCTTCAGAACCTGCATGTTGTTTTCGCCATAGACAGGGCGGGTATAGTCGGTGAAGACGGACCTACACATAACGGGTTGTTTGATCTCTCCTTTTTAAGACATATTCCAAATCTGGCAGTGATGTCACCGAAAGATGATATTGAATTTAAATACATGCTCGAGCTTGCCCTTAACCATAAAGGACCTGTTGCAATCAGATACCCGAGGGGAAAAGTGCCTGTACAGGATCAGGGCCCTAAATCGTTTGATGGATTTAAAATCGGGGAGTCAGAGATTCTTAAGCAGGGAAAAGACGTTGCATTAATAGCTGTGGGAAATACAGTGTATCCGTCACTGAACGTAGCAGAACGGCTCGAAAAGGAAGGTTTTTCTGTAATGGTTATCAATGCGAGATTTGTAAAACCCCTGGATCGCAATCTTATATCATCTGTAGCTTCAGTGGTTCCGAGAATTGTTACCATAGAAGACAATGTCCTTCAGGGTGGTTTTGGAAGCGCTATACTTGAATTTTTAAACAAAACAGAATTCTCTCACATAAACATAAAGAGATTAGGTATGCCGGATAAATTTGTTGAACAGGGTTCACAGGAAGAATTAAGAAGAATATACGGACTCGATGAAGAAGGAATCTATACAGCAGTGCTCTCTCTTTTGCACGAACCGATATATAAATATTGAAAGAAAGACTGGACAAAGTTCTGTTCTCAAAAGGGCTTGTAAAAAGCAGAGAAATGGCAAAAGCCCTCATCATGGAAGGAAAGGTCTATGTTGACGGCAACAAGATCACAAAAGCAGGCACCCCTGTAAATGAAAATTCAGATATTTCGCTTCAGGCAACTGATCTGCCTTATGTAAGCAGAGGTGGTCTGAAGCTCGAAGCCGCAATAAAATATTTCAATATTGACGTAAAAGATAAACTAATTATGGATGTCGGTTCATCGACAGGCGGATTTACTGATTGTTTGTTGCAAAAAGGGGCAAAGAAGGCATATTGTATCGATGTTGGTTATGGACAGCTTGCCTGGTCTTTGAGAAAAGACCCAAGGGTTATACTTCTGGAAAGAACCAATATAAGATATCTCAGAGAAATACTTCAGGAGCAAGAGGTAAGGGGCAAGGGGCAAGAATATGGGGATCTTGTAAACAGTAAAATAGACATCGCGACAATAGACGTTTCTTTCATCTCATTGACAAATGTTGTTCCTGAAGTAATTAAATTCCTTAACGATGAAGGCGAGGTGCTTGCACTTGTTAAGCCCCAGTTTGAAGTTGGAAAGGGAGAGGTAGGGAAGGGCGGCATTGTGAGGGAAGAAGAAAAGAGGTTAAAAGCTGTAAAATATGTAGAGGAGGACCTGAAGAAATGCGGCCTGAAATCTCAGGGCATGTTTCAGTCTCCTGTAATAGGTCAAAAAGGTAATGTAGAATATTTCTTGTATATGAAAAAGTAACGATATGGAAGAAGAAAAAGTATTAATAGGATTTGATTTATCAACTGCATCAAAATTGTCAATAGAACTGCTTATTGAGGATGCGGTAGATGTTTCTATCTTCGGTGAAATAGCAAAGGCAAATAAGAACAGACCTGAGATACTGACCCTGCTCCTTGATCATCCTGAAACACCTGATGAAGTACGGCAGCAGGTTTCAGATGTGCTGAGCGTTCCTTTAAAACAAAGATCAGAAATAGCCAAAGTCCAAAAAACACAGGAAGAGCGTGCACAGACAATCCTTCAGAAGATCCAGAAATTAAGCGTCTCTGAAAGAATTCACCTTGCTCTCAGAGGCGGCAAGGAGATAAGGTCAATTCTCCTGCGCGATCCGAATAAGGAAGTCTGCATGACTGTTATGGAGAATCCGAAAATTACAGAAACAGAAATAGAGGTAATCGCCAAATCCAGATCGATAGCAGAGGAGGCATTAAGAAGGATAGCCAAGAAAAGGGAGTGGATGAAAAACTATAATATTATTTTTGCCCTTGTTACGAATCCGAAAACCCCTCCCGGAATTGGACTTCCGCTTGTGAGTGAACTGAAAACAAGAGACCTTTCAATACTTGAAAAAAATAAAAATGTTACCGAGGGGATCAGGGCTACTGCCAAGAAACTTGTTCGAGCCAGAAAAGGATAGTAAGTCTCTGAAAATCTGTTGCAAAATCTTTTTAAATTCCGTTAAATAACAATTTTTACGCAGGCTGATCCTGTAAGCTTTCGGAACAGCGGCTACATTTTTAAAATAACCTAAAGTATAATATTACATTTCATAGGAGAGGTATGCTTAGAAAATTTAAGATAGACAAATATCATGCGGGGATAGTTCCTGAATCTACGTTATTCAAGACCTTGCGATACCTTGACACAGAAAATATAGAGACCCCATTTCTCCTGATAGACAAAGATAAGGTCAGGGAGAAAACCACAATGATCGGCCGGAATATCAAAAACGCAAAGGTATTTTATGCGGTTAAGGCTAATCCTGATATTGAGATACTCAGATTCCTCAACGGGCTTAATCTGGGCTTCGAAATAGCCTCTGAGGGAGAACTGGAAATACTCTCATCGATCGGTGTTGAACCTTCAAGGATTATATCGAGCAATCCCGTGAAATCTCTGAAGTTTTTAAAGATTGCAGCCTCTTATCGAATCAATCATTTCTCCTTTGATTCGATGGAAGAAGTTGATAAAATCGCAAAGTTCATTCCAGATTGTAATGTGTATATCAGACTCTCAGTGCCGAACGAAGGCAGTGAATGGCCGCTCAGCAAGAAGTTTGGGGTAGAAATTGATGATGCTGTTTCACTTTTATCATATGCAAAGTATAGTGGTTTGAATCCGGTTGGTATTACTTTTCATGTAGGTTCGCAATGCACAAATATTTACAACTGGAATATAGCCCTTGATAAGGCAAAGACATTATGGGATATATCACGGAAAAAAGGGATGGAGCTGAGGCTTCTGAATATCGGTGGAGGATATCCTATAAAATATACGAAAAATGTAGTTAGTATAGAAGCGATAGAGAAGAATGTAAACAACCTTATCTTTGAGAGATTTCCGGAAGATATCGAGATTCACATCGAACCCGGCAGAGCGGTTGTCGGAGATGCCGGTATATTTGTCAGTACAGTAATCGGTAAGGCCGTAAGAGGAGATGAGGACTGGGTTTATATAGATGTAGGAGTTTTTAACGGACTGATGGAAAGTGTCGGCGGCATAAAGTACAGTTATATTGTTGAAGGCTACAAACAGGCAAGATCAAGGAAACAATGGACGATAGCAGGTCCGAGTTGTGACAGCTTTGATGTGATAGACAAAAATGTGTCACTTCCGGAACCTCAGGTAGGCAATCTGATGCTTATTTTATCCAGCGGTGCATATACAGTATCCTATGCATCAGAATTTAATGGATTTTCGATACCAAAAACAATTCTTATTTAGAGAAAAGGAGTAATAATGATCAAATTTAATGAAAAAGCGCCATATGCTCCGGTTGAATACCTATATGATGTCGAAGAGATCCTTTATAAAGGCAAGAGCAAATTTCAGGAAATCATGGTTATCAGGAATCCGCATTACGGGAAAATGCTCATTCTTGACGATGTTGTGCAGATTACTGAAAGAGATGAGTTTTTTTATCATGAAATGCTCACCCATGTCGTAATGAATGCCAATCCGTGTCCAAAGAAGGTTATCGTAATCGGCGGCGGAGATGGAGGGGTTGTGAGAGAAGTCCTGAAATACAAAACTGTCGAAAAAGTCTATTTTATTGAGATAGATGAAGAGGTAATAAACATTTCGAAAAGATTTTTCCCAGGCGTATCTTCGGGTATTGATGATCCGCGTGTAGAAATAAATATTATGGACGGTGCAGACTTTGTCGCAAAAAGAAAAACCCCTGATATAGATGCTGTGATTATTGACTCTACAGATATTATCGGTTTTGCGAGAAGTCTTTTTACAAACGAATTCTTCACTTCTGTAAAAAATTGTCTTAGTGATACAGGCATGTTTGTTACACACACTGAATCACTGCATTTTCACAAGGATATGGTTATCGAGATCCAGGAAGTGCTCAAAAAGGTTTTTCCTGTAGTTGACCTGTATACGGCTCCAATTGCAACATATCCCGGCAACTGGTGGGCATTTGCAGTAAGTTCAAAAGGTCCTTCTCCACGTGAGATAAGGAATAAAACGGAAATGGAAACAAAATATTATAGTGATGAGATCCATCAGCAGTCATTTATGCCCAGAGGCATGTATGAGAGGCTGATGCAGAGAAAATTGGAGTGGTGATCATTAACATCAGAGGTATTTTATGTGAAGGGTAAAAGAACTGACAATTGCTGGTTTATTGATAAAGACAGCAGATACAGGTGGATATTCCACAAGGTAAAAAAACAGTTGATATCCTGCAATACGCCATTCCAGCATGTAGAAATTATCGATACATATCAGTTTGGACGGGTTGTGATCCTTGATGATAAAATTCAATCTACAGAGACAGATGAATATATTTATCATGAAGCGCTCGTCCATCCTGTCATGATAACCCATCCAAAACCCCGGAGAGTTCTTATATTGGGGGGAGGTGAGGGCGCAACATTACGGGAGGTGCTGAAATACAGGACCGTTGAAAAGGTTACCATGATAGATATTGATAAGGAATTCGTGACTATCTGCAGAAAATACCTGAAGAAATGGCATAAAGGCTCATTCGACGATCCAAGGGTTGAAGTAATCTTTACTGATGCATTGATATACCTGAAGGCAATACAATCCCGATTTGACGTAATTATTGCTGATATTAGTGACCCTGTTGAAAAAGGCCCGGCCATTGCCATGTATACAAAGAAATTTTATTCGCTGATAAAAAAGGCATTGATGCCGGATGGGATATTTGTGACACACGCTAATGCAATTCATTATGCTGATGATGAAAATATTTCGATCAGGTTATTCAAAACTCTCAATAAAATGTTTTCGGAGGCAGTTCTCTATTATGAATATATACCAAGTTATGGCACACTATGGTCATTTGCTTCATGTTCATTTAAATACAGTCCTGAAATGTTATCCTCCGGCATCATAAATAAGAGACTCAAAGAAAGAAGAATAGACGATCTTTCCTACTATGACCCGGAAACACACGAAAAATTATTCAGGATGCCCAAGTGCATAAAACGGCTTTTGGGTGCCAACAAATAAAGCTTGTGTTATAATATTTTTATAACAACTCATCGTTTAATCAAAAGAATTCCTCGAAGCTCAGCTTCGGGGTTCCCAATTATTCCCTCCCCCTTGAGGGGGGAGGGTTAGGGTGGGGGTGTTTGATGAAAATGTTTTCAACACCCTCCCCTTAATCCCCT
>JBAQLU010000135.1:0-1785 GCA_049302065.1 Thermodesulfovibrionales bacterium | reverse complement strand
AAGAAAAATAAAAAATAAAAAATAAAAAATTTAATTTTTAAACTCTAAATACTGAATTTCTTCATCAAGCAATGCCCCAAATTTCTTTTTTACTTCTTTTTTTATCAAATTTATTAATTTTTTGACGTCTTTTGCCCGGGCATTTCCTAAATTAACAATGAAATTGGCATGCTTTTCAGAAATTTTTGCCTGACCAATTCTTTTTCCTTTCAAGCCGCACTTTTCAATCAGTCGAGCGGCAGCGAAGGATGAAGAAGAAGATTTATTTTCTTCGCCCAGTTCTCCGGCAGAAAAGTCAGAAGGATTTTTAAAAATACTTCCTGCCGAAGGATAATTCAAGGGTTGTCTTTCTTTTTTATAATTTAAATATTCTTTAATCTTTTTTTTAATTTCTGATTTTTTCCCTTTTTTAAGATTAAGAACGATAGAGAGAATAATTAAATTTTTTTTATATTTAAAGATACTATCTCTATAACCAAATTGACATTTTTTAAAATCGTAAATCTTAAATCTTAAATCTTTTGCATCCAATACTTCAATTTCTTTAACAATATCTTTCATAGATTTTTGAAACGCCCCGGCATTCCCAAAAACAGCTCCTCCAACAGTTCCCGGAATTCCCGAGGCCCACTCTGTTCCTGATAAATTATTTTTTGTTGCCTCTGAAACTACTAAAGCCAGTGGTGTGCCAGACTCACAGATAATTTTACATTTTGATTTGTCATTTGCCGAAGCTTTAGCTGAGGCGAGAGAAGAGTGAAACTCTTTGAACTGCATTTTAATTTTTGCATTTTGCATTTTAATAATTAATCCATTATATCCTTTATCCGAAACCAATAGATTGCTTCCTCCACCCAAAACAAAAAACGGCAATTTTAATTTCTTTGCCGCTGTAATCGCACAAAATAAATCTTCTTTTGTCTTGGCTATAAAAAAATATTTCGCCCTTCCGCCAATCTTAAAAGTGGTATAATTTTTCAGCGAAACATTTTTCCGAAACATAAAAGTCAATGAGCCGGGAGAGTTAACTCCGAACTAAGTCTTTAGTGAGTGCTACCTCCCGACTCAATTATATTTTAACAACTTTTAGAGAAACTTCAAGCAGCAGAAACAAAAAAAACAGCAACCCTCGCTCGAGGGAGGGTTACTGTCGACTTAGCAGAGTTCCTTGCGGAACACTCACTGTCTAGATAATAGCAAATTAAAAGATAATTGTCAACCCCCCTTCTAATATCCCAATTCTTTCAAAAGCTGTTCAACCTGGGGGGCAAATTCAGGTTTTATTTCTAAAAACTTTTCTGCCGCCTCTTTTGCTTTTTCTATTTTACCCGTATTAATATAAGCATTGATAAGATCTTCCCATAAATAAAGGTCTTGAGGATCAAGCTCTATTCCTTTTTCATAAAGAGGAATCAAAAGATTAACATCTTCCCCGGTTTCTTTAAGAATTTCTATGCCCTCTTTCAAGGTTTCTATATTTCCCTGCCAATCAAAACCTAAGTTTTCTAATTCTTTTAATTCTGATAGCGCTAATTCGTATTTTCCCGTCATTCTATAACCCCTAACCAAATACCACCCGGACCCAACAAAGCGCGGCTCCAAATCCTTTGCCTTTTGCAAAAACTCAAGGGCTTTTTCCTGCTTGCCTTGCAAAAATAGTGTCTGGGCAAAAATAAAATAAACTTGCTGATTGGTAGGACTTAATTCAAGCGCTTTTTCCAACGTTTCTTCGGCTAATGCCAACTTTTCTTCATTACTGGTAAATTGATAGAAGCTATTATAATG
>JBAQLU010000134.1:0-2014 GCA_049302065.1 Thermodesulfovibrionales bacterium | reverse complement strand
TCCTTCTTGAGAATAAGCATAAACCGGATTATTTCTCCCCTGATGTTTAACATAATATTTAGTTTCCAAAAAGTTTAAATTATTTTCCGGAATAATAATATCTTCATCCCCAGAGATAGCTAAAACTTGTTTGACCGCATAATTAATTGATGGTTTAGTATTTTTCCTCATTATTTCTTCAGAACTTTGAATACCAAAGAAAATATAAGCCAAAGCTAAAGCAAAAATTAAATAAGATAATGATTTGTTTAAATCAAAAAGTTTAAATAAGGAGTAGATAATCCAAATAATGAAAAGAGGCAAGATGGGTATTAAAAATCTTTCATGAAAAATCGGTGTCCAAAAAGCAGAAATTAAATAAGTTATCAAAAAAGGAATGGAAAAAAGAAAAATTAAAAGAAAATTATCTTTATTTAAAGAATCCTTATCTTTGTTGACAATTCTTACTACCCAATAGGCCAAACCAAAGAAAACAAGGATAATACTTAAATTGTAAAACATCGCCGTGCTTGGGTAATTACCAACTCCTTGAAAATAAGCCCTGAAAGTTTCCACAATCACAGCTGATGTTTTTTGGCCAATCCAAAAACCTTCTGTTACTTTAACCCACTGATTCCAGAGAAAATTCATCCAAACAATAAAAATTAAAATTGGAAAAGAAAATAATAAAATAAATTGACCCATCTTTTTGATTAAATTTTCTCTGTTTTCATAAAACCAAAAAGCGATAAAACTGCCTAAGAAAAAAATCGCAAAGTTATGAGTCAATAAAGAAAGGGCTAAAAATAAGGTAAAAAGAAGATGTTTTTTCTTTAAATAAAATAAGGTGGAAGTAACAATAAGAAAAGCCAAAAAGATGTAAGCTCTTGTTTCAAAAGCATATTCAATTAAAAATGGATTTAATAAGATCGCTAACGAACCAAGTAAAGAAATTTTCCAATCTTTTAAAAAATGTTTTATTAGAAAAAAAGAAGATAAAACTAATAATAGAAAGAATAATAATGATAAAGACCTTGTTACATATTCGAAATCTCCAAATAATTTAATCCAAAAATGAAGTAAAAAATAATAAAGAGGCGGATGAACATCTTTAATGGTAAGTAATAAGATTTCTTTTAAATTCTTTGAAGCAAGTAAGACGCTAAAAGCTTCATCACGCCAGTAACTTTGATGTAAAATTGGTAACATTAATCGAATTATAGCACTTTTTAAAAACGCCTCAAGCAAGTCGCCAAAAGTTTAATTTAATCTCCGCAAGAGCCGTGAAACCATTACTCTTCTTCCGGGAACGGAGAAAGAAATTCTTCACCATTGGATGGAGCCTTGTTATTTCCCTTGAGCCATTCAACATGGGTACAACCAGTGGCCTTTCTGGCGGCCCGGTCCCACCCGGCCGTGGAACACTTTTTCATCCGTTTGCCATTGTTGGTCGTAAAAAGCACCAATGGTTCGCCGCATTCCGGGCATTTTTCGTCGAGTTTTTCCGTCGTCCCGTTTATCCATTCAACGTAATCGCAACCCGTCGCCATTTTCGTATCTTTGTCCCAACCGCCGGCACTACACTTTTTCATTTTTTTGCCAAAACGGGTAACTTGCAAAACTAAAGGTGACTGACACTTGGGACACTTTTCATCCAATGTTTGGGGTTCAATAGCAATCCATTTAACATAATCGCAGCCTTCATTTTCCCTAGTTTCTTTATTCCAGATGCCCCTGGAACAATGTTGAAGCTTACGTCCGGTGGGAGTTTCAACTATTTCACCTAAGTCAGCACCGCATTTAGGGCATTTTTCTTTTTCATCCATAAAAATAGATTACCACTGTTTTAAATTAATTTAAAGATAGAATTTTTCTCATCTTTTCAAATTTTTTGCTTTTTGAAGTGCAGAAAAATTCCCGGCAAAGCCGAGGTCTATCTTTATGTATCGTGCAAGAATTATTTTTTAAATAAACACCGCCGTTATCTTTGTTTTGAGCCAAAATATTTATTCCGTATTTTTTAGCTTCAGAGAAG
>JBAQLU010000133.1:0-3984 GCA_049302065.1 Thermodesulfovibrionales bacterium | reverse complement strand
CTCCCCCCTCAAGGGGGAGGGAATAATTGGGAACCCCGAAGCTGAGCTTCGAGGAATTCTTTTGATTAAAGTATATCTCTTATAAGATGAGAAATATATACGAAGATATTTGTAATCAAAAAGGCTATTGAGACTCTTATGAAAGAATTGGTATAGTAGAAGCCATCAAGGAAGCAGGCTAAGATGCTGTCAAGCTTCAGACCTATACTCCCGATACTATATTGACAGGAAACTCGGCGGACCTGATGCTGCATTTTCCCTTGAGCCGGAAGAATTCATGGCGATGGTAAAGGCAGTGAGAGAGGTGGAAAAGGCCCTCAAATATTTTTCACTGTGTTTTCTAAATCCTTTACCCTTCGCTCCAATTGTCCATATGTCAATTTGTAGAGGTTAAGGACATCCTGTCTCATCTCTATCGCATGTCGTATATATTCAGTCTCGAACCTGCCGAATTTTTCTGTAAGCATCATATGTCCCTCTGCAACTAACCTCATATCGGCCCTTATAGCTTCAATCTCTATCCCCATTCTATTGATAAATTTTTCTGTAGTCTCCATCCTCTTCTCAAGGCCATCCATCCTCTTCTCAAAGCCATCCATCCTCTTCTCAAGGCCATCCATCCTCTTCTCAACGTCGCCTATTCTGTGTTCGATTCTGTCAAACCTTACATCAATGTGATTTTTTAATGCTGAAAATTGTTCCTCAAAAAATTTGGTATCCATAAATTCCTCCCGCTTGAATAAAGCTAAGTATATCATAAAGTGCATATTTTAAAACTGCTATTACAAAGCTTTTAACAAAGCATTACAATCGCTAAGGAATTTTTCAAATAGTGGTTCAGAAAAGAAATAAATTTCAATGTGGAGTCCAAAAGTGATATTTCAAGACCCTGCCCTTGCCACTCTCTTCCTGTGTAGACATTATTGAATTACCATGCAGACTGGAAATGGCTGGAAAATCGTGAAGACAGCCCCTGGTATCCGACGATGAGGCTTTTCCGCCAGCCATCGCCGGGAGATTGGGAATCCGTAATCTCAAGAGTAATTAGAGTCTGTTTATAAAGTCGTTGGTTGTCATCCTCCGGCTTGCTTGCCCGCCGTCTTTTTGGAGGGACCGGTCCCGAACGCTTTCGGGACAGAACCCATTGAAAAGACTGGATTCCCGCTCCCCGACTGAGAACTTCGAGGACATGCTTCGCGAGAATGACGAAATTTTATCGGAATAGCAGTTTATAAACAGACTCTAATTTATGATTATTCCGTAACAAATGAATTTTTTACTTGACAAATATTGCTATTTTTTGTAATGATGGTTTTTAGGTGTAAAAGAATTTTATTCTACTGAACATTTCCATATGTTTTAAGGGTTTTTAAATTAACATTTACTTCCATGGTCTAAAAAAAGGGGGGAGACTATGAAGGTTGACAAATCATATCTAAAAATTTATATCGTATTTTTCGTCTTTCTTATGTTCTATCCCTGCTCTTCACTCGCCGACACTCTTGACAACTGGATATTATCAGACTCAGGGACTACAGAGAATCTTTACGGGGTAACATATGGAAATGGAAAATTTGTGGCTGTGGGACGCAATGGCACAATCCTCACCTCTGACAATGGGGCGACATGGGACTGCGAAATCTCGGGAACTACCGAGTACCTTTACGCCGTTACTTATGGCAGCAATAAATTCGTCGCTGTGGGAAGAAACGGCACAATCCTCACTTTAGCTGATGGCGAGACAACCTGGGAAACACAATCATCTGGCATTACCGATCCTCCTGTTTTTAATGGAACAATCTATGACAACGGTAAATTTGTTGCTGTAGGAGGCGAAGGCACAATCATCACTTCTGATGATGCCGTGACCTGGACTTCAGAAACCAAGGTAACCGGGAATAATCTCACAGGAGTAGCCTATGGCAACAGCAAATTCGTTGTTGTAGGTTATAGCGGCACAATCCTCACTTTGACTGATGGCGAGACAACCTGGAAAATAAAAAACTCAGGAACTTCCAACAACCTCCAGGGAGTAACCTATGGAAACAGCAAATTCATCGCTGTGGGCAACAGCGGCACAATCCGCAGCTCTGATACTGGAGTGACCTGGTCGACTGAAAACTCGGGAACTACGTATGCTCTTACAGGCGTAGCCAACTGCAACAGCACATTCATTACAGTCGGATCTCTCGGCACAATCCTCACTTTAGCTGATGGCGAGACAACCTGGACACCAAGGGTTTCGGTAACTTCTCAAGTTCTCTGGGGTGCAACCTATGGCAGTGGCTTGTTTGTCACCGCAGGGTCATATGGCGCCATCCCGAGGGCGCACATAGGTTCGATAACTATCAATGGAGGGGCAACATATACAAATTCCACATCTGCAACCCTCACCCTTTCGTGTGATGACAGCACAACCGGCGGATGTCTCCAGATGCAGTTCAGCAACGACAATATAACCTGGCCTTTCCCCCCCGAAACGTATGCAACAACAAAATCATGGACTCTCACATCAGGAGTCGGGACAAAGACAGTGTATGTAAAATTCCAGGATAATGCAGGCAACTGGTCGGTCGCTTTCTATAATACAATCGTTTACGAAACATCAGCCCCCACTGTATCAGCATCACCTGCGGGCGGGACATACTACAGTGCCCAGTCCGTCACACTAACCTGCAGTGACAGTTCAGGCTCGGGCTGTGACAAGATATACTACACAACAGACGGGAGCACTCCCACCACAGGTTCACCTGTATATACCAGTCCCATAAGCATTGGAGCAACCACAACCCTCAAGTTCTTTGCAACGGACAAGGCAGGCAATCAATCGTCTACAAAGACAGAGACATATACAATCACCATTTACCCTCCCCTCACTGTCAGCACGCCATCCCTGCCCTCAGGCACACTGGGCATTTCCTACAGCCAGTCTTTGCTCGCATCAGGCGGTCTGCCGCCCTATTCCTGGTCTCTCTTCACAGGCAGTCTCCCGAATGGTTTAAGTCTCAGTTCCTCCGGCGGAATATCAGGCACTCCCACAGCATCAGGCACATTCAATTTCACAGTGCGGGTGACGGATTCAATTGCATCAACGGCCACAAAGGCCTTGAGCATCACAATACAGACCTATCCTGTGAGGATTACAGGAACGCCTCCTGTTTTTTACAATTTAATCCAGCCTTCTTACAACGGAGCAGCAAACAACGACGTTATCCAAATCCAGGCGCTTACGTTCACCGAAAACCTGAACTTCAACCGGGACATATCAGTCACCCTGAAAGGCGGGTACGATTACAACTATACCGCCAATGCGTCGAATACGGCGGTAATGGGGACGTTAACAATAAGCAGCGGGACAGTCACCATTGAAAACGTGAGCATACAGTAAACGCAGTATGCTTTAACGCAATGAGCAAAGAGCTGAGGGCTGAGAGCTAAAAATGATCAGATTTCGTTTTGAAAATTTGGAGAATTGCAGAAGGCTCTGGCAGTACTTCAAATAAGGAATTTATCCAGTTCCTCAATATTGCGAGACGATCAACATTTGAGAATGCCAGTATGATTATGATTTTTGCTAAAGATAAACTTATCCCTGAAAATACGAAAATTGAACTTATACAAGACCTCGATGAACTGTGCAGGATGATAACTGCCTTTTCTCGGAGGTTGAATGGTAAAAAGATTGGATAGAGTGACTGAAAAGTGAAAATACGTGATATTATTAAATTAATAGAGGCAGATGGATGGTATATTGTTGATACAAAAGGCAGTCACAGGCAATATAAACATCCATTAAAGAAAGGTAGAGTAACAATAGCCGGTCATCTTGGTGACGATTTAGCATCAGGCACGCTAAATAGTGTCTGTTTATAAAGTCAGAGTTTGTCATCCTCCGGCTTGACCGGGGGATCCAGAAGGCATTGAAAACACTGGATTCCCGCCTTCGCGAGAATGACGATTTTTATCGGAATCGTACTTTATAAA
>JBAQLU010000132.1:0-9383 GCA_049302065.1 Thermodesulfovibrionales bacterium | reverse complement strand
CTTTAATGATCCGGATAACGTGCATGTTTTCATTCTTAGCGTTTAGATACTATACAGACGCAAATTCTGCGTTCAAGAGGTTTTGATGCATATGTGCCTGCCGTCTATTTATCCAAATGCAATTTTTGGGTTAAGCCTCTGGTTCAGCTTCTGTCTCTCCTTCCGATAACTCAATCCGGACGAGGGCGAGGATGGCGGTATGGGGGACGATTAAGTATTTTTTGTCTTCAAACTGAATCTCAACAGCAGCCTCTTTCAGGAAGATTGCATAATCTCCTTCCACTGCCTGGAGAGGAACATACTTTACTTCTTTTTTCTTGCCAACTGCCCATGGTTCTTCTGAAACAGTCGGATCAGCGACAGGATAACCAGGGCCTGTTTTTGCTACATAGCCGCCGAGCACCTTTTCTTTCTCTCTTACAGTTGCAGGGAGATAGAGTCCGGCACTGGTCTTATCCATCCCTTCATCAGGTTCTACGAGAACTCTGTCGCCGACAATAATAAGGTTTTTCTTTGCTTTCATATGAATATTGTAAAATATTCTCTGCAAAATTGCTTTTATCTTTACTCACAGCGGGTAGGAAGTTGTTCTATAATTTCTATGATCATTGCGAAGAACGCAGTGACGAAGCAATCTCAAAGGAAGAGATTGCCGCGCTATGCTCGCAATGACATGAATAGCGTTTAACGGCTTAAACCTCCGGCAGCATTATATTTATCTGAGCTCCGGGCAAATATGCCAGATTAGTTTCTTTAACCTTCCCCCTGGCCCAGTCAGGTATGATTGAGAGCTTTGCAGTTCCTGAACGTATGGAAATCTTACCATCCCATTGTTTCACAAACCGCCTCACTGCAGACAGTCCATGTCCTCTTCCTTTATCTGCAAACCGTGATGCACCATGAAGTAATCCCTTTTCTATGGCTTCCAGATCATTTTTAAATGTAAACCTCTCAGATAACGATTTCCTGAAGCCTATTCCTATATCCATGACAGCAATCTTCACAACATTTTTATTCAGGTTCTGAAAGCGGTATTTTTGTATGCCTACAAATCCTTTATGCTCACTATGTTCGATAATATTCTGACAGACTTCTGACAGCGCTACGATAAACCCATTGATAGCATTTTCACCATAATTCAGATGCCTTGCAAGGATCGCATGACTGCGATTTTTAACCTTTCCGACTATGAAATGGATGTCGTCTGATTTTTCTATCGGCGTAATCTCAAGCAATACATCAGTATAAGAACTCCTCAGATATTTACCTGATATCTCTGGTTTTGATGGTTCAAGTTTGAAATATTTCTCAGCGAACTGAAAGAAATCCATCCGTTCGAGATATTTGAGGCTTTCTACTGATTCAGGCAGATGAATTTTGTTCTTAATGCCTTTTGATATAGAGAGTTCTCCCAACTCAAGTAGTCCTACCATTCCATACGGGTCAATAAAAGTTATTTCCCTCAGGTCAATGGATGATGATTCTTTGAAAGTGTTTAAAACCTGCTCAAAGGTTTCTTCTATAATCTGGGTCAGCATTGAACGTAACTACAGTTCGAACTCCTCACCTTTCTCTGGTATAAACGTTTTAAATCCAAATTTCTCTCTTACAAGCTCTCCAAAAGAAAGAGACACTTCCTCTTCGCCATGCACGATAAATACCTCCGGAGAATTCTTGAAACATGACAGCCATCCGATAAGTTCTGCCTGATCTGCATGTGCAGAAAAGCCATTTATTGTAAAGAGAGATGAATTAACTGCGATGTCATCTCCGAGGATCTGAACAAACTTTGCTCTATCCACAATCTTTCTTCCAAGGGTGCCCTTTCCCTGAAACCCAACGAATATAACACTGCACTCAGATCTCCAGAGATTATGTTTCAGATGATGCCGTATCCTTCCACCGTCGCACATGCCACTGCCGGCAATCACAAGGATGCCTGATTTTCTTTTGTTTAATGCCATTGAATCCTTAACGCTCTTTACAAAATGCAATTTGATAGAGCTGTCGAAATTCTTTGTGGAAAAGAATTTTCTTGCCTCATCGTCAAAACATTCAGGATGTGCAAGATATACTTTCGTTGCTTCTTCTGCAAGCGGACTGTCAAGATAGACATGAATAGCATTCAGCCTCTTTTCTCTTACAAGGTTATTCAGGATATAAAGCAGGTCCTGTGTCCTTCCAACTGCAAAAGAAGGGATGAAGACATTGCCTCCCTTCTTGAATGTTACCTTTATCGCCTCTGCCAGTTCATTGATGCTGTCTTTCATGGGTTTATGCAGCCTGTTGCCATAGGTTGATTCCATAACTATGAAATCTGCTTCAACAGGGGTTAACGGGTCTCTGATGATTGGATTGCCTTTCTTGCCTATATCTCCGGAAAATACAATTTTCTTTTCCTGACCGCTATCCTGATACCATAATTCAAGGGTGCCTGAACCAAGTATATGCCCTGCATCAAGGAATCTGTATTTAATGCCGCTGCCAAGATGAAATATCTGGTCATATGGTTTTATATCAAAAAGCGGGATTACATCTGCTACATCTTCTGTAGTATAAAGGGGGAGGACAGCAGGTTTCCCGGCCCTGACAGCCTTCCTGGTGAGCCACGCTGCATCGTTCTCCTGTATATTCGCTGAATCATAAAGCATCATTTCGAGAAGATCCCTTGTTGCAGATGTTGTGATGATTCTGCCCTGAAAACCTTCCTTAACAACCCTTGGGAGCATGCCTGAGTGGTCTATATGCGCATGGGTGATAAAAACATAATCGATGTCTTCAGGCTGAAATTCAAAAACAGCCCTGTTTACCTCATCTGCATCCTCCCCCTGATGCATACCACAGTCAACAAGAATCTTGAGATCATTACACTCAATGTAAAAACAGGATCCCGTAACAGTCCTCGCTCCACCAAGGAATTTCAGTTTCATATCAACTCTCCTTTACTATCTTAAAGCCCATCGCAGTACGAATCCATACCTCTTGCTCCAACAACTGTCTCAGGTGTCAGCATCCACTGCAAAGACCACGCACCTGCATCTTCTCTTTTAAGGCAGACAACCCCTGCCATTTTAAATGAAATAATATTGTTATCTGCATTGCCAAATAGCAATAATGAAGCAAGTCTGCCAAGATGCGGCATATGCCCGACAAGGAAGATGTCATCGGTTATGTCTTTGAGCCGCTCCGCCCATATATTCGCGGCATCGAGTGGAGCAAGACCGTCTGTTTCTGATATGCCCTTCATAGGTCTGAGGTGTTCAAATAAGATTTCTCCGGTCTGTCTTGCCCGTAATTTCGTGCTGTGGAATATTTTACTTATCGGTATATCCAATTGTGACACATACAAAGCAACTTTTGTTATATCCTGAATACCCCGCTCAGATAAAGGTCTTGAAGGATCTTCCTCTTCGTTTTTTGCTTCTGCGTGCTGAACAAGATATAAGAACATCTTTCTTCCTCCTTTGCTTGTTCATCTCATTTCAATATTCACTATTTCTTTTTTGTATTTGATATATTCATGCAAACCTAAAAGACTGCCTGTTGAGACTGCAAGAAACCACAATAAAGAAATGGCAGTCGCAACCTCAGGCCTTATTCCAATAAGTCCGAAAAAAAGGACAAAAGCGCCTTCTCTTACTCCCAGTCCGGAAATAGATATAGGCAGGGTAGTGAACAGGATTATGAGCGGCAAAAAAACCAGGAATGCAAGGAAAGGGATATGCTCTCCAAGTCCGAGCGCAAGGATATATACACCAAACATGCCAGCAAGTTGAACCAAGACTGACAATGCCACTGCTTTTCTGATAACCGCTTTCTGATTTCGGTATGCCTGGAAATAATTATAAAATTCCGAGAAAAACCTTATTCTTTGCCCGATACGCAGGGCAAAAAAAAGTAGGCTTCCGATAATAAAGGATAAAACTATAGCCGGCAGGATCCACTCTATACGGGACCCCTGAATATATCCGTACCCAAAGGGATAAGCAATGGCGCCTATTGCGATCAAAACTGCGAAACCAAGATATCTGTCCATAAAAATAGAAGCAAAGGCAAGACTCGCATTCCCTGTTACCCGGTAAAGATAAAAACCCTTAACCGCATCCCCTCCAATTATTCCTGGAAGCAGAGTGTTAAAGAAGGAGCCTATCATGGTTAAGGAAAACAGCTTTTTGATATCCGGGCCTTCCGGCAGAAGGAGTTTCCACCTGAATGTGGACACGAATTGGGCAAGAATATACAGCAGCACAGCAAAGATAAAGGCTGAAACACTCATGCCCCTTATCGTCAATAAAACTCGTTCGATTCCCGTTTTCGATAAAACAATATAAAGGAGCGCTGAGCTCACCGAAAGCTTTAAAATGAGAAGGAATATCTTATTTGCTTTCGGGGCCAATGATCTTTTTTATCACGTAGATTGGTTTTCTCTGACTTTCGTGATAAACCCTAACGAGCATTTCTCCCAACAGTCCCATCCCTATAAGCTGGATGCCGACGATAATCAGGAGGGCTCCAAGCAAAAGGAGCGGCCTGCCTCCAATATCACGGCCAAAAAATATCTTGTCGGCCGTAAGATATAAAGATATGAGAAAACCGAGGAAGCCGCTGAATACACCGACAGGGCCAAAAAACTGGATCGGCTTTGTAGAAAAACTCTGGAGAAATTTTACCGTAATTAAATCCAGGACAACTTTTAGTGTTCGTGAAATACCATACTTTGATTTACCATGCATTCTTGGATGATGAACAGTTTCTACCTCAGCAATGCGGACACCATACCAGCTTGCAACAGCAGGGATAAACCGGTGCATCTCTCCGTAGAGCTTCAGATTTTTTATCACATCCCTTCTGTATGCCTTCAGTGAACATCCATAATCATGGAGCTTCACACCTGTTACTTTACTGATCAGCCAGTTTGCCATTATGGAAGGCAGCCTTCTTGTGAAAAACGGGTCTTTCCTTTTTTTTCTCCAGCCACTGACAAGGTCATGGTCTTTTATGCGTTCAAGGAGCTTTGGTATATCAGCGGGGTCATTCTGCAAATCACCGTCCATTGTCACAATAACATCCCCTCTTGCAAAATCGAACCCTGCTGCAAAGGCTGCAGTCTGTCCGAAATTGCGTCTCAGACTCAGGACTATCACATGTTTATCACCTGCCTGGATCTCCTCAAGGATAGAAAGAGTTCTATCGGTGCTGCCATCATCCACAAAAAGTATTTCGTATTCATTGTTAAGAATAACCATTGCTTCCTTCAGTTTTGCATGCAGCAACTGAATATTCTCTTCTTCATTGTAAACAGGTATGACTACTGAAAGGGTCATTAATAGGCCTCCGGTCTCGCTTCCTTTAATCCCTTAAAACCATAACACATAAATATCGAATAATCCCTGATTTCAGCATGTTTTTTAGTATAAGCTGTATAAACCTTTTTCTCAACCTTATCAAAAGAGGCAGCTACTTCTTCCGGCAATCTTTTATCCCCGATTCTGACAAAGATTGCATCATAATTACGCAGGTTATGAAACCCTGGCCAGAGGTCATACTGGTTCATTCTGCGGCCGAGATTTATACAATAGGTTACAGGATGCCCCTTAACATAAAAAGCAAGCTCACTCGATACCTGATATCTGTCAGAAAATATAAACACAGGATTTACTGAAGACATCTGCTCATATATTCCCGTAACCTCTTCTCCAAGCGCCTGCCAGCCTTGAATCCTGGACGCAGGGTCAAGTTCAGCAGGGAGGTCCAGTATCGAGGGATAATGAGCTATTGAAGTCATTATAAGAGACAGGATAAGAGAAGCGGTTACGAGAATTTTCTTCCCCTTTCCATCAGTATCAAATCTTCTCAAATACATAGCGCTAAAGGAAATAATGCCTGCAATATATCCGGGCAATGCCCAGTTCGCCTGCACTTTTGCCTGAATGCTCTTGAAAAGGAAAAAAGCAAGCACAGGTATCGAAAACCAGAAGAGATAAGAACCTTCCTGCTTTCTTCTAAGCTTGAAGACTGAAATAATCATGAG
Source organism: Thermodesulfovibrionales bacterium (assembly GCA_049302065.1). Lineage (GTDB taxonomy): Bacteria > Nitrospirota > Thermodesulfovibrionia > Thermodesulfovibrionales > SM23-35 > VGWX01. The sequence goes on along the minus strand of JBAQLU010000132.1, from coordinate 3,352 downwards.
TATGAGCAAAAGGGGCGTTATCACGCCGAGTTGAGAACCCATGAATTCAGCAAAACTTTTCAGGGATAACTGAATGCCTTGTGCTATGTGTGCCTGCCCTGCGGTATGTTTTAGTGTAACCCAATCGTGCTGTGCATTCCACAGCATCACGGGACTGAAAACTATAAGGCTGATAAGCAATGCAATATAAGGGCCTTTTGTTAATAAGAGCCTTCTCTTTTCCGCAGAAACCGCCAGGAATAAACATGCGCATAAATAGAAAAAGGCCATGGTGTATTTTGTCAACAAACCAAGACCGATGGACAGGCCAAGGAGAAGCCAATATTTCTGAGATTTGAGATTTGAGATTTGAGATTGATTGACTGCTTCCCGGAATAAAAACAAAGATGATATCCAGAAGAAAATAAAAGGTGAATCTATCGTAAATAAGATACCATGTGTTGAAAAAAGAGGGATGATCTGGATCATAATGGCTGAAAAAAGCCCGACCCTTTCATCATACATTTTCTTCCCGAGACTGTACATGAGGATACTGCTTAACGCTGAAAAAATAACAGCCATGAACCTTATGCCAAATACAGTATCGCCGAACAGTGAAGTACCCAGATGGATCAGGTATGCTATCATCGGGCCTTTCGAGTAATAACTCAGATCAAGTCTCCGAGACCATTCCCAATATTGGGCTTCGTCAGGACTTAAATCCATTGGTCCGTTCTGGATATAATATATTCGGAAGAGAGAGAGTGAAAGGAGAAAAACAAAAAGTATAGTTGTATCTGGTTTTTCTTTAAACCGTTCAGATGACCAGCGATAAAACTGAACAACGGATATGCCTAACATCACCCCGAGCAATGCTCCTGCAATAGTATCTGAAGGATAATGAACTCCGACATAAACCCTTGAAAACCCGACAAGGATTGCAACAGCAACAAAGGCATATCGCATCCTGTTTTTCAGGAGCATATAAAGCGGAGAGATAAAAGCAAAGGCATTCACAGAGTGATTTGAAGGCATCGAAAATGATTTCCCGCATCCTGCAAGAAGCCTCAGACCCTCAAGCGCATTGCACGGTCTTATGCGTTCAAAAGAGTGTTTGAGAATGTTAGCAGACCAGTCAGCGATCAATAGAGAGACTATACCCAATATTAAGGCTATGAGCGCCTTTTCCCTGTCTTTAAAAAGGAACAACAAAAAAAGAGGCAGGAAAATCAGATAAGACTTATCCGTTATAAAGGGCATTACAATATCAAAGAGGCTGTTCTGGAAATTTTTATTGATTAAAAAAAAGGCGAGGGTATCTATTTCAGGAAGGCTCATCGGGGTTTTTGCTCATATCCTTTGTTGCTCTTTTTTCTTTTTCTCCTGTCCATTTGATTATCTCCTCTATCATTGCCCCGATGGTTGCCTCTTTCGGCATTATATCGACATGCAGTCCTGATTTTTCAACAGCCTTAGCTGTGACAGGCCCGATGACTGCTATGGTTACGCCCTTAAGGAGCGCTTCTGCATCTTCTCCCATTATATCCCTGAAGTTATTAAAGGTTGCTGCGCTTGTGAAAGTGGCAATCGAAATCCGTCCTTCCTTTAGAAACCTCCTGAGTCTCTTCCCGCGGGATTCCGGTTTTATTGTCCTGTATGTTACAGGCACATCTATCTCGCCGCCGATTTCCCTCACCTTTTCCGGGAAAATTTCTCTTGCCTTCTCAGCCCTCGGAAGAAGAAACCGTATACCTTTTAGGAGTGCCCTCTGCTCTTTGCCCTTTGCTCTTTGCTCTTTTGCAAATGCCTCAATCAGTCCTTCAGCGCGGAACTCTTCAGGAACTAAATCAACCTTCATACCGTATTTCTGTATCTCCTGAGCTGTCCTGATGCCTATAGCACAGATATGTATCCCTTTTAAATCCCTGATATCCTTATTTTTTTCAAAGTACCTTTTGAAAAAATATTTAACGCCATTTCTGCTTGTAAAGATGATCCAGTTATAAGTATTTATTTTATCTATTGAGAGATCAAGCTCATCATATGTTTCCGGAGGAACAATCTCGATCGTTGGAAATTCGATTATCTCTGCCCCAAGTTCCTCTAATAATTCAAACCCTTCCATATGTTCCCTTGTCACAAGTATCCTGTAGCCGAACATTGGTTTTTTCTCATACCATTTCAGGGAGTCTCTGAGTTTCACTACATCTCCAACTACCATAACAGCAGGCGGTTTGATATGTTTTTCTTTTACCTGTTCCACAATATTTTTTAATGTCCCGATAACCGTTTTCTGATCAGACCTTGTTCCCCATCTGATTACAGCAACAGGGGTGTCAGGAGAGCGTCCATTCTCAATCAATTTTGCAGTAATCACGTCTATGTTTTTTACACCCATAAGGAATACAAGGGTACCCACACCGGTTGAAATCTTTGACCAGTCAATTGTGCTCTCTTTTTTCGTAACATCTTCATACCCTGGGATAACAGCAAATGAAGATGAGACAAGTCTGTGGGTCAATGGAATTCCGGCATACGCAGGGGCTGCAACAGATGAACTCACACCAGGCACAACTTCAAACTCTATCCCCTCTCTTGATAATGCTTCAGCTTCTTCTCCTCCACGCCCGAATATAAAGGGGTCTCCGCCTTTCAGCCTGCAGATATTCTTGCCTTCCTTTGCTTTTTTTATAAGGATGGCATTGATTTCATCCTGGGTTAATGTATGATGTCCGCCGCGTTTCCCTGCGTATATAAATTCTGCATTATGGTTGATATAATTCAAGACCTGGGCATTGAGGTGAAAATCATAAACAACCACCTCTGCCTTTTTCAGGCATCTCAGGCCTTTAATGGTGAGAAGACCAATATCGCCCGGACCGGCGCCTACTAAATAGACTTTACCTTTCATGAATTATTTTCAGAATTGGACATGTAATTATTTTATCATAACCATTTCAGGCCCAATAAATCATCTTGAAAAGTCTGCCTTGACTGTAATCAGAGACATTATTACAAGGATGCATTTAGCAAATAGGAGGTGAATTTTTGGATTACTCTATAAAAGTAAGATTTGATCTTTAGGTCTATGTCAAGTGCTGCGTTGACTCCATCTACTAAACACTTTGGATAATTTTCGTTTTATATTGAGTACGCTTGTAAATGTTGAATTTGAACGAGCCTGAGGATGTAGAATTATTCATTAAAAAAAGTGCAGTTTCTTTCCGGATATTCAAAAGTCAATAGTCAACAGCCTGTTGAAAAAGTCTTTTTCCTGTCATTGCGAGCGAAGCGCGGCAATCTCGCCTTTAATAAAATCAATAGGTTAGAGATTGCTTCGTCGCAGAAACTGCTCCTCGCAATGACATGCGAC
>JBAQLU010000131.1:0-4469 GCA_049302065.1 Thermodesulfovibrionales bacterium | reverse complement strand
GGTTAACCGTCACTGTTCCAGACGGGGTGATGCTCCCGCCACTGCCTGCTGTTGCTGTTATCGTATAGGTCTTAAGCGTAAAGGTCGCGGTTACTGTCTTTGCTGCGTCCATCGTGACCGTACAACTTCCTGTTCCTGTGCATGCTCCTGACCAGCCGCCAAAGGTCGAGCTGCCATCTGCTGTAGCTGTAAGGGTTACCACGGTCCCAGCGTTGTATGCCTCTGAACAGTCAGCTCCACAACTGATCCCTGCCGGGGAGGAGGTCACGGTCCCGGTACCACTGCCTGCCCTGTTAACGGTTAGAGTATTAGATTGAGCTGATGGGATGCTTTTACTGACCTCATTGGAATAACTGCTTTCAATTCTTGCAGTATTATATGCTGTGGCAACAAAAATATAAGTTGATCCATTGGTCAAGTTAGAAAATGTATAGGTTGTTACATTTCCTACATCGATATTCTGGGTATAATTGCCTGTGGTGGTTCCATAATAAATCTTATAACCGGCAAGATCTGTTAGAGATGTCCCATCCTCATTCGTAGTAGGCGCCTCCCAGGAAAGTATTGCCTGTCCTGAGTACACCTGTCCTTCGCATAAAAAGAATATAAACTGTAAAAACAAAAAGCATAACAGTACAAAGCGTGAAAAATTATTCTTAGTAAATTTTGTTAAAAAATATTTTGACATCTGAGCACCTCCAACATTCAGATCACTGTGCCGTGCGAGATGTAGCTCATATAGAACTCTATCTGTCCGGCAGCCCTGCTGCCATATCTCACATTCAGACTTAGGCCAGTGGCTTTGCGTCCAATCCTTTCGGGTTGTTTACCTTTTTCGGGTTTAGAAACAAAAAAGCCTGTTTCCTCAAAGGGAAACAGGCTTTTTTTGAAAAGATAAGCTCTGGATAAGCACTGTTTCTTCGGCAACCCGGCTATCCTTTTATGGACCCGTGGCTTTGTGCCCCCTGGTTTCCCAGAGTTTACCTTTTCGGAAACTTCAACCTCTGTATTATTTCAAAGATCTTAACAAGCAGCTTTATTCTGCTTGATTACAGTTTAAAATATCCTACTACTGATGTATGTGATTATAATCACAAAACAGCTTTTAAATCCTTCTCTAAAAAGTTTACATTTAGCTGTATGAGTTTATTCCCAAGGATATTTATTTCTCCGTCTTTATGCCATTTATCAATCACCCTTGTAACTGTTTCACGTGCCATTCCTGTCATCTCTGCAATCTCCTGATGGGTGAGTTTAATATTTAAGGTTATACCTTTGGGAGTCTTCTCACCATATTTGTTAGAGAGTATAAAAAATAAGTTTTTAAGCCTTTCAGAGGCATTTTTAAGATTTAGCAACTGGATCTTCTCCCATGATTCACGAAGCCGGGAACATAATATCTGCAATAAATTGTAGAGTATTTTTTTATGGGTGTTAATAATCGAATAAAATTCCTTTTTGGAAATGATATTTATAAGACAATCTTCTGCTGCTGTTACTGTAGCCGGGGATGTTTTGCCATCGATAAATGACATTTCACCGAAGAATTCCCCTTCCCGGTGCACTGCAAGGAAAATCTCCTTCCCATCCTCTGTCGTCTGGATTACCTTTACCTTGCCTTTTATGATGATATACATATACTTACTTGTGTCTTTTTCGAAAAGAATTACTTCATTCTTTTTAAATCGCTTCACGCTTAATTTCTTCCTGATCAAGTTTATTTCATCATCTGTTAAAGAAGAGAAAAGTTCTATCATTTTGAGATGCATATCTTCCTGTCTTGCCATGTCTCAAATTATATAATAATTGCAATGAATAGTTAATCTTTTTTATGAAGCACTGCACTGGAGCAAACTATAAAATATCAATTTTTTGAAATAAGGGTTCTTTCGTAAAAATGTTGAAGAACATCGAATGAGAAGAATGTCTGGATTCCCGCCTCCGCGGGAATGACGAAAAACCATGCACTTAAGAATGTCATTCCCCGTCCCCCGATCGTAGTCGAGGGCATGCTTGATCGGGGAATCCAGGGTTTCTTCAACTTAAATACGAAAGACACGAAATAAGTTAAGGTTTTGAGTCTCCAAGCAAAATTTTAAGGAATTCTTTGACTTTGACGAAAACTTTTTCTAAATAGATGCGGGATTCTCTTGATATTGACGTTTGATCAGCGTATGTCTCTCATTTCCTGTAATACTTCTTCAAAGACTTGAACGATTTCCGGGTCATATTTCGAGCCTGAACCTGAGATTATGCCTGATAACGCCTCCTTAGGTGTATAAGATTTCCTGTATGGTTTCTCTGAAATCATTGCAAAATATGAATCTATTACTGCGAGAACTCTCGAAATACGGGGTATTTCAGATCCCTTTAATTTTCCCGGATACCCTTTACCGTCGTACCTTTCATGGTGATGAAGGATCGCCTTTTTGATATCTTCAGAATACTCAAAATCACCCAACAATCCGACCGTTGTATAAGGATGTATCTTTAAAGACTGTATTTCTGACGGCAATAGTTCTTTTTTATTTAAAATGCTCTCGTTTATAAATACGAGGCCAAGATCATAGATCATAGAGACATAGATGGCATTCTTTTTTTCCTCTTCTTCAGCGCCGAGTTTATCCATAACTTTCAATACTAAATCTGGAAGGAGGTTTAACTTTTTACGGTATTTTTTCATAGCATCCAGGAGATTGTTAAAAGAAGTAAGGATCTGGTTGGTATCTACCTCCCTGTACTGCCCTGAATAATATTTTTCAAGAAAATGAGAGACTCTTTCACTAAAGACCATGGCTATATAAAGGTCTTTTTTTGTGAGGGGTTCTGCTGTTTTTTTATTGTTAAGATTTAATACACCAATTACTTCGTCTCTTATCTTTATAGGTACAGAGATAAGGGACTTTGTATTATATTGGGAGATGCTTATTCTCGGAAAGTGCAAATCCTTCTCTATATCCTCTATGAAGAGTGGTTTACCTTCAGATGCAACCCAACCTGCGATCTGGTCGCCAACTTGGACTCTCGTCCTTCTTACTATTTCATTACTCAGCCCTTTTGCCCCTTTTATGGTCAGATCAGCAGTGAGCTTGTCTCTCAGCATTATAGAACAGATATTCAGATCGAGCAGTTCAGAGATGACCTCAGCAAAAATTTCCATGGTCATATTAACACTCGTTTCTAACTTATCTTTCATGCTTTTTGGAATAACGACTGAAACAAAAAAAGTATTATCAGAATTATCTGCTTCAAAATACCATCCATGTGCTTCAGCAGCACTTTTAGCAAGGTATAACCTTATTTTTTCATCAGAAGATTCTGTATAAAACAGGTGTTTCAACTTATAAATGAATCCTAAATCTTCTTTTGGCAAAGGTCTGGGAACAATAGTATCCACTCTTATAACATCATTGTCGTGAACAGTAATCTTTATGTGATCTCCATTTTGAAGATAAAAGGATAATCCCTCTATGAGATTTATAAATAACTGGACGACCTTAATCTTGTCTCCCGTAATCTCAGAGATACCTTTCTGAACCTCTATTTTCAATGTTATGTTCTTTTTTGCGAGTACAGCGCTCAATGCCTTTGATTTCGCTACTTCATCCAGAATGGCTGTAAGATTTATCAATGATTTTTTTACGATGATTTCTTCATTTTCGAGTCTCAGAAAATCCAGCAAATCCTCAACGATAGAAATAAGACCAGATGTTTCCTTCGCAATAAGATCATAAAACTCTGTTAATTTATTCCGGCTTAATCCCTCTGATTGTTGCAAAAAGTATATAGCTCCTTTGATCGCATTGAGTGGAGAACGGAGTTCATGGGAAATGCGGGTAATAAATTCGGTCTTATCCATATCGGTGTCTATCAGTTTTCTGTTTATCTCCTCAAGCTCAGCTGCCTTTGCTCTTAGTTGATTGATAAGGAAAGTATTTTCAAAGGCAATTGCTGCCTGATACGCGATAGCATTTAAAAGGTTAAGCTCGTCCTCTGTAAAAGGTGTTCCATCCTTTTTATCATTAATATTGATGACACCAAACAGTTTGTCCCGGCTTATGATAGAGCAGGAGATGAAAGATTTTGTTTTATAGCGGTCCCTCTTTATCCGTTTAAACCGCTTATCTTTCTCGATGTCTTCAACAAGAACGTTGGAATGACTCTGGGCAACTACGCCTGCAATCCCTTCACCAATCTTTACCCTATAGGTCTCAATGAACGAAACATCAAAGCCCCGTGCTGCAAGTATAGAGAGTTCATTCATGTCATTCAGTAACATGAGGGAGCCTTTCTCAGCATTCGTATAATCTATAGCACGGTCCAGTAGGAGATTGGCTAAAGTTTTGGTAGCGTAGAAAAAGAGAGACCTGGGCAATAAAAGCGATTGCCCTCCATTTTATGGTAATAATAGTTTTGGCAAACTAAACCATAAAAAAAGGAGGGCAATATGGGGATACCCCCACAGGGAG
>JBAQLU010000130.1:0-21917 GCA_049302065.1 Thermodesulfovibrionales bacterium | reverse complement strand
ATCTGATCACCCTTGGAGGAAATCGAATTATCAGTTGTTTGTTAAAAGGCAAAATCAGCGTAAAAAGCTGATTGAGGTTGCAGCGTGAAAACCAGACATTTTCATTTTGCCGAAAACCGGACATTTTCATTTTGCCTTGACATAAAATAATTTATTCCTTGACATTGATATAAAAACTGCTAAAATGGATAGTGTTTATATGGATACCCCGCAAGAAAATAGCTCAGATTGCAGCCTCAGACGATCAAAACGCCTGCTTGGACAGATACTCACAGACGGTGATTTTATCCATTATGATGACCTCGATCGCGTCCTGAAAGACCAGAAGAAGACAAACAGGATGTTGGGCGAAATGCTCGTTGAGATGGGATTGATCGACCCTCTGGATTTAAAAGCTGTTTTGTCAGTAAATGAATCTTTAGCCTCCCTCGATGATGCACTCAATTTAGCAGCAGGGGTCCGTCGTCACCTTGGCGAACTTTTTATCCAGGCAAAGCATATTACCGCAGAACAGCTCGACCTTGCCTTGCAAGTGCAGAAAAGAACAGGGCAAAAGTTAGGTGAAGTCCTGGTTGATCTCGGATTTGTCACGGATGGTGAACTTGATGCAGTATTGAAGTTTCAGCAAAACCAGGTTATTGAAAAACCTGCTCCCGAAAGCCTGAGACTTGGTGAGATACTTGTTGCCGCTCATTTTATTTCCCGGACACAACTTAAACACGCCCTTTCCCGACAGAAGGTTTCAGAAAAGAAGATCGGTGAGATACTTGTTGAAGAAGGATATATTTCACATCACCAGCTTTTACACGGGGTGAAACTACAGAACAGACTTCTGACTGCAGCTCTGGTTGCAATCCTGTCACTGGCACCGGCTTCAAAGATTCACTCTGCAGAGTCCACGCCACAGGATATCTCTGCCGGGAGCGCCGGCACAAAAATTACTGAATCATTGCAGACTCATACTTCAATGAAAATAGTCTATCAAACCCCGGAACTGGTTCTTAATCATACTGATATTCTTCGTGGATATGTGGACATACCTCCTGGCGCTCATATCGAAATCCAGAACAACAATCTGGCTGGTTATCTGGTTGTATTCGCCGGCTTAATAGGTCCCGTAAAGGAGGTAATTATTCAGGGGCTTGGTAAAGAGGCTCTGATCAAATCTGACGGCGGGTGGATTGCGCAGCCTTATCATGGAAGGGACCCACTTACGGTCGAGCTGAGTTACAGATTTATTTTATCAGAGAATGCTCAACCGGGAACGTACATCTGGCCGCTAAAAATCTCTGTCAGCCCGATTATTCCGGTCTAACTTCCAAATCGTTTATATAAATTTCAGGCCAACCCTGTACTTGCTGTTATTGCTTCTGTCTACCCATCTCACAACACCGATTTTTGCTGTAACACCATTCACCTTTATCTCATTGTCGAATATCATTACATGCCCTGCCTCAAGAAAAAAATGGGTCAATAACCCAATCCCTCCTGTGCTGATATCAACAGCAACAGCCGAATCAGTGATTTTTTCTAACTCCCTAAATTTTGAGATGACAACAGAATATTGGACAGGAATAGATATAGGTTCCCTTGTACTTTCACGCAAGTCAGTCTTCATAAACATATGGATTCCGGCGCTCCTTTTCTATTTTGAGATCAAAAGAATAGCAGGGTCTGATTTCAGGCATAGATAAGCCACGGATCATGATAGATTAGAGGCTTATCTATCTGTTTGCCTGCTTCCAAATTAGTTATCTTCCCACGATAACAGGAGGTCTTTGGCTTTCAATAACGATCTCAGCGACTATTTCTTTGCCTGTATTTGAAAACTTGGTTACCTTCTTGAGGTTATGATCCTGACCGCAGAGTTTCTGTGTAATATCCTCTGGTTTAACTTTCGAAAAATCCGCTTCTGTCGTCTCCCACGTTGATGGCCCTATTATTACAGGCTCTCCCTTTGAATATCCTACAAACATTACCGTTACAGTCCCTTTCTCGCTGTCCAACTGGGCTGACAAAGTCCCTACCATGGTTTTTTCGGGTGTTTCAGCATACGTAATTACCGCTGACTGCATCATCGCCGGAATCAACAGTATGACTGTCAGAAAAATCTTGAATCCCATTTTTTTAAGCATCTCCTTCACCTCCTTATACCCGGTATTTTTAATCACATTTTACATTAAATTAATCATTTGCTTGATTATAATAGTAATTTACTGCCTTAATGTCAATAATTAGTTAGCATATGATTAATTTAATTGCTAAATTATTACTGTAGCTAATAATTTTGGTTCATTCGTAAAAAAGTTGAAGAACATCGAATGAGAAGAATGACTGGATTCCCGCCTCCGCGGGAATGACGAAAAAACATTCACTTAAGAATGTCATTCCCCGATCAAGAGGGGAATGACGGATTACGTAAAACACAGTTTATGGACAGACATTATTTATTCTGATACTTCAGATGTTCTACTTCTTTCAAGAAAAAGCTTGTTTTTTAAGGAGATCAATCCCATCATAACGATAACCCCTGATGAGTCTATCAGCCAATCATTAAATGAACCCGTTCTTGACTGGATAAATGTCTGGGCATATTCATCAATCAATCCATAACCGATCGCTATAAGTCCTGCATAGACTGCCCATTGAGGACGCCAGATGCTGTTTTTCCCGCGGAATGCCCTTAATAAGAGAACGGCAAGTAAAGCATAGCTGAAGAAATGTGCGAACTTGCGGATTACAGCGTGTAATGTATCAATCGTTGCCTGACCGGCATACGGCAATAACCACTTCAATACCGGAACAATTATTTGAGATGTGTTGTTACTGCTCAGAGATTCGTTTGTCGGAAAAATAAAAGCCATCCACACAAGCGGAGGCAACCAGTAGATAAGAAAGTTTTTCAGATTTATATTTTGCTCTGCCGTGTTTGCCACTTTCCTCTGAAGGTTATCCAGAAAGAGAGGATTATAAGTTTAAGGTCAAGGAGAAAAGACTGGTTTTTGATATATTCAAGGTCGTACTGGAATTTCTCTTTACGAAGCGCATCGGTCGGGAGATAGATCTGCGCAATACCGGTCAGACCAGGACGTACAGCAAGTCTTTCCTTATATCCGGGAATCTCTTCTATGTTAGTTTTTTCCGGATTTTCGTAAACTTCCTTTTCCTTCGGTCTCAATGACCTCGGTCCGACAAAACTCATATCTCCCTTTAAAATGTTTATAAGCTGGGGAAGTTCATCCATAGCCGTATTCCTTAATATCCTTCCAATCTTTGTTATTCTTGGATCATTTTCTGTTGCCTGAACAGGGCCTGTATCTCTCTCTGCATCCTTAATCATGGAACGGAATTTTATCACCCGGAATATCCTGCCACCCTTCCCTACTCTCTCCTGGAAATAGAAAATAGGCAGACCATCCTCCAGCAGAATCGCAAGTGAAAAGAGAAACCATAACGGAGAGGAACCGATAAGACCTATAGAGGATAAGCAGATGTCAAAAAAACGCTTAAGCATCACGCTTTATGATGAATAGAGTTATGAAATAATACCCCGCAATTACCTTTTTTCTTCTCACAGTCAACGCCTTTTTTCACAACCACGCTTCAGCCGGATCAAGAAAAAATTTCTCCAGCGGAATACCTGAACTGCCTATCACCATCATGTGCGCATTCGGATATCTTGAACGAAATCTCTCAAGTCCCGAACCCTTGCCTCCTCGTCCGCTTTTTACCTCTACCGCCCATATCTCTGCTCCCCTCGTGATTACAAAGTCGACCTCTCTGTCCCCGTCACGCCAGTATGTTAAATGATAATCGCTGCCTGGGAGGGTGTTGCAGAAATGGGCGCCTGCAGCGTTCTCGACAAGACGCCCCCACCATGCCTCATTTCCGACAGATTCTTTAAACGTTTTTGTGGAAAGGGCATTCACCAGCGCATTGTTCCATAAAATCAGTTTTGGACTGCTGCCCCTCTTCCTGATTTGTCCTCTTGAGAACAATTCCAGCCCGCTGACAAGGAAAGCTGTTTCGAGCAGTCTAAGATAGTGTGCAAGAGTGGTTGTATTACCGGCGTCCTGCAATTGTCCCAGCATCTTGTTATATGAGAAAATCTGAGCAGGAAACGTTGCTGCCAACGCAAAAAGGTGTCGCAAAAGAGCAGGCTTGGCGATCTTTTGCATCTGAAGAACATCCCGCGCCAGGACGGCTTCAATTAAAGAATCCGTCACATAACGCTTCCATTGGGATTCATCATCTGCAAACGCCGCCGCACCGGGATAGCCTCCGAAATAGAGCCATCTTTTGAGGTCCCATCCAAACGCCTCCGCACACTCATAATAAGGCCAATGAGAACACCGATTCAAAAAAAACCTTCCAGCAAGGCTTTCTGTCAATCCCTCATTCAGGAGGAGAGCCGATGACCCAAGCGCCATCAGGCGGATATCCTGTCCCGTATGTGTTGCATTGTCCCATAAGCGCTTGAGCGATTCACCCCACCCCCTCACTTTTTGGATCTCATCCAGAACAAGGATTACAGGCTTTTTAGTCTTCTTTAGTTCAACCTCTGCAAGCCGCCATTGTGTTTCAATCCACTCAGGCCCCGGTGGCAGCGGGGCATCCGCTGATGCATATACAGATGGATAGGGTAGCTTTCCGAGCACCTGGTAGGCAATAGTTGTCTTTCCGACCTGTCGGGGCCCGATGATCACCTGAAAAACAGGGGACCGCTTCCCAAGCGCTTTCAGAAGCACTTTAACAAGGGATCTTTCAAACTTCATATCATATTGTACCATAAATGCTCAGTCATTGAGTATTATTACTCACTCACTTAGTATAAATATTAGCCTTACAGCATAAGCTCTTCAGCTTTTTAGATGTCCAGCTTGCCGGCTTGTTTCCCATTTTCACCCAGCTCACCTATTTTTACACCTCCGAGATGGAAGAAGTTAGGTACTTTTCACTCCCGGTGTTTTTGTGTCCAGCCCCCTACCCTTTCATAGAAGCTGTTTTTTTTCCTCCGCTATTAAAGCATATTTCCTTTGTTCGTCCACTCCTTCACGCGCCACCTAATGAATCTCAAATAATTAAAAGGCAGCGCCCAATTCCTCTTATCTTCATAGAAATCTTTGACTGCCTGAGGGAAAGGCAGTAATATCTTCATAAAAGAAAATATTATTGCTGACAGGTTATCAAGTGCAAAACGGGCGATAAGCTTATCCTTGTAATTCTGAAAAGAATACTGACCGTCAAGATCGAGTTTAAAAAAAGACATCAATGCTTTCGGTTCCCTGTATCTCATCTCCTGCATTTCATTCTGCAGATCGCGGATTGATGATATCTCTTCAACAGCTTCCTTCCATACCATTTGCACCTGTTTCATAGTAATTCCGGTAGTTTTTATAAGGCCGATTTGCCTGATTTTCAGAGCAAACACATGCCAATCAATAATATTCTTATATTTATGCAAAGACCAAACTATATCTGTCAGTATCTTCAACTCCCTGAATGAGTGCATATGGTGGTGAATCAATAACATAATAATGAGCATCTCTGGTGTTAATCTCAATTGTCCTGAATCAGTTACAGTGACTTCATCCCAGATATCTTCAGAGGAGAGCTTGAAAAAATACGGTATTCCAAAATTCCAGTGGAGTTCAATAATGTCAGCCGTTCCCGGATAATGGTATATCGCGTGATGCAGCCGGTGAAGCCAGAATGTTAAAGGTATTCTGTCATTTCGATTATACCGGTTCTCTTTAAGAATCGAATCAGCAGACAGCACATCTGTTTTCCGTATCAGGATATCAATATCAGTTGAGGTTCTGCAGTTCAGATCGTTATACAGTTCCTTTGCAAGGCTGTTGCCCCTTATTATTAGCGACTGAATTCCCTCAGCCCTCAAAAGGGAAGCGACCTCATTCTCTACAGCCTCCTGCTTAGCAGATAGTGTCATCCCTTTCAGATACAAGCCTTTTGATTCCTTTAAAAAGTCATTTACTAAGTCCTGTGGAAAAATAAACATCTGATATTTTTGCAGTCGGCTATAAATAAGTTGAAAAAGATTGTGCCTCATGCCCTGTTCTCTGATCTCATTAAGATCATTTTTTGTAATTTTAACAGGGCTTGTAAAAGGAAGAGGGTAAATCAATTGCAGAAAAAATGAATTCATCTTATTAGTATGCCAGCCTGACAGCTTTTCAACCTAACAGCTTATTTAGTGTATGTGTATAAAGTAAATATTTTAACACCTTCCCCAACCTCTCCCCTCAATCCCGAAAGCTTTCGGGAGTGAGGGGAGAGGGCAAGGGTGAGGGTGTTTAATAGTTTATACACAGACTCTATTTATCTTTTAGTAACTGCACTAAAATTCTGAAGATAAACCCGGGGACAAGGGACATGCGGTATATTGTCTTCTTTGGTTCCTGCGGCAAGCGGTATAACCACTCAAGCGCTGTTTTCTGCATCCATTTTGGAGCTGGTTTAACTTTTCCTGTAATAAAACTGAATGCAGCGCCGACACCTAACTGAACAGCCTTTATTCTCCCTTTATGCTCTGACATCCACCTCTCCTGCTTAGGCGCACCAAGTGAAATGAACAAAATATCCGGGCCGGCAGCATTAATTTTTTCCACAAATGCTTCATCCTCATCTTTCGTTAATTCACGGAACGGCGGAGATATTGAGCCGGCAATATTAATTCCAGGGAATAACCCCAGCAGTTTTTCTTTTAATGCGGATAGAGTTTCTTCGGAATTACCATAGAAAAATATCTTAAGGTTATTTTTCGATGCATGTAAACAAAGCTTCAGCATAAAATCTGCTCCCCGGACCCTGCCTTTAAATGTATTCCCGAGAAATTTCAATGCCAATGCAACTCCCATCCCGTCAGGAAAATTCGCAGTTGCATTATTTAGTATGGATTTCAATTCATGATTTCTATGCGATTCCATCACAACATGGATGTTTGAAAAGCAGAAATAATCACCATTTTTTTTCGGAATATATCGAATTACTTCCTGAAGCGCTTCCTTAATTCCAACAGGCAGGAATTTTACATCCTGCAAATCAGCTTTCTCAATCATAGATTAGCTCATAGGTCATAGCTCATGGTTCATTGCTGATAGCTCATGGCTAAAATCTATAAGCTATAAACTTTTCTTTATTGAATTAATCAGGCTTGATAGCATCTTACCAATTTGATCGCCAAAAACTTTGATTTCATCGATTTGCATATCACTTATCCATTTTTTCCTACTAAATATCATAAGCAGAGTAATCGTCTCGTATAATGAAGCACGAGCGATATATAGAAATTGAATAAACTCTTTTTTCGAATAACGACCCTTGCCTTCTGCTATATTTAACGCTATAGAAGTAGAGGCAGATTCCAATTGTTCTATGAGCCGAAAATGTTTTCGATCAGTTTGTATTTCCTCTGCAAGGTTAATAACTTTATCTGCAAAATCAACTGCCTTTTGCCAAACTTCTAAATCTTCAAAACTGAATTTTATATTTCCCAATGACCCTCCTTTATCTATGTCTTTACTAAGAGCTATGAGCTTCTTGACTATGAGCTATGAGCTATGAGCTATGAGCTTATTATATATTTCGATCAATTTCCCAAAATTCTTTTCTGCAGAATATTTCTCTTCAAATTCTTTTCTTGCATTCTTTCCCATTGCAATACAGGCATCGTGATTTTCAAGCATCCATCTTATTTTGGCAGCAAGGTCTTCGGGATCCCCTGGTTCAAAAAGCAGTCCTGTTTTTCCGTCATCCACTAATTCAGCCATTGCCCCCAGATTTGATGCAATTACAGGCTTACCGCAGGCAAAAGCCTCTCTTATCGCCATGGGGAAATTTTCATAGCAAACTGCCGGCATTATCATAAACCGGGCATCTCTAAGCAATTCCATGCATTCATGGAATGTCTTTCTCCCGGTAAATTCTATCCCGTTGATTTTTTCAGCTTTAACTTTATCCTCCAGTTCCTTCATTAACGGGCCGTCCCCGACTATTTTGAATTTCAAAGGCAGGCCTGAATTATTCAGGACTTTAGCAGAATCGATTAGAATTGATAAGCCTTTTTCATGCGAGAGCCTTCCGAGAAAGATAATATAATCTCTATGAGCAAAAGAGGGCTCCGGAGGGTTTAACAAGAAATTTGGCTTTACAAATATCTTTTCTTCGGGAAGACCACACTCGATGAACTTTTTTTTACCAAATTCCGTAAGGGCGATGTACGCATCAACCTTGTCTTGCCAGGTACCTGCAAAACTGTGAATGCCTTCTGTAACAGCTACCGGCAGAGAATAAAGCCTTGAATTGCTGTAGCAGCCGTATTTAACTCCTCTCCATGGCAGATGCCCAATACACTCTTCGCAGACCTTTCCATGTCTCAGCAAGAGGCCGTTGACACAAAACATCCTGAAATTGTGAAGTGTTTGTACTACCGGTACCCCGGCATCCTTGCAGGCAAAATATGCTGACGGTGTGATGAGATACCAGATATTATGGAAGTGGGCGATATCGGGTTTTTCCTTCCTGAGGAGTTGCTTTAGCCCGATGTGTGTTTTACGTGACCAGATATTTTTAAAAGAAAGAAGGAACTTATCCCATAATCCATAATCCTTAATCTCATCATTATTCTTTTCATAGGTTATAACATCAATGCCGTTTTTTTTAAAAAGCTCATGCTCATTCCTGAACACAGCGTCTTCACCGGAAGGAGAAGAGGATTGATAGAAATTATGGACGAGGAGAATTTTCATTGTTTATTTTCGTAGAGGCTCATACGGACAGACTCTATTTAGAGAGGACCGTAAAACCTTCGGCAGATGCAGCATTATTCAGCTTCTCATCGAAGGATGAAAATGAAATCGAAATATTGCTCGGCATGAGAAGAAGCCGACAAGCTGGTAAGCTATCAAGCCTGCAAGCTGACAAGCTGGTAAGCTAAAACTCGGAGACCTTCTTGTAGAAATTCCATAATAACTTTCCAACTTCTTCGCGCAAATTGCCGATTGTCTCAAAGTCCTTTCCGGTGATATATCCCAGTCGGGAAGAAAAATCCAGCAGATACTCTGTTTCCGCCAAGGAGCCGATTGCTATATTAACGAACCGGGCAAGCTCTTTGTCACCTTTCCGGGCATAACCCTCTACAATGTTTGTCGGGACAGACAGGGCAGCCCTTCGGAGCTGAGAGGTGAGCCCATAAATCTCATCTTTCGGATAATTCTTCGTGACCCTGTATATCGCAAGAGCAAGTTCATCAGCCTTTTGCCACACTTTGAGTTCTTTATAGGTCATTTTTTGAAGCTATCAAGCCGGAAAGCTGGCGAGCTGTCAAGCCTGCACGCTGATAAGCTGGTAAGCTGGACCTGCGCCTCTAACTCCGCCTTCAGGATTGCTATTCTTTCTTTTTCCATCTCGTCCCCTCCCTTTTGATCTTCTCCCCCAATCTGTGTGCCTCCAGCTGCACGATGTCAACGTCAACACACAATTTAGCTGAGAGAAACGACATGGCCCTGAAAAAATGTTCATCATGCAGACCGACAAAACCCACATCGATATCTGATCTTTCTGAAAATCTGAAAGGCTCTGTTATTGAGCCAAATAGAAATGCCTCTTCAAAAGGGATTTCCCTGCTCAAGGCATCAAGCGCATGGCTCAGCTTCTCCAGTAGCTGCAGGCGCAGATCTTCCTGAGCCTTTTTTTTCTTTTCAATAGCTTCATCAAGCAAGACAGTAGAATATCCCATTTCCTAATCCTTATCTGCCCATAGCCGCATCCTGAGTCTTCATAAGGATTCCCTTTGTAGAAATCCTCTGAGATTTGAGATAAAAAGCAGGATCTTATCGATCATACACTGACATCCCCGAGATATACTTGTACTCGTCATATGCCACGATAACCCTCTCTCTAAACTGCCTGTATATCGATGGGTCTTTTATTATCAATGGATGACGGTTCTTCATTACCTGGTGCTGCAGCAACGGAGAAGAGTTATTCAGAACAACAAGATCTATATCCCTGCCGCAAATATCAGACAGGGTATTGCTCAGCTCAAACAGCGCCATTCCCTCCGGAGGGTCTTCGAAATATATGGCAAGATCAAGATCGCTTTCCTCTTTCTGTCTACCCGCACCATATGAGCCAAAGATAAGAGCAAAGACCACATTGCAATCACTGCGAAGAAATTCCTCCAATGCAGAGAAATCAATATCTTTCTGCTTTGTGTTCATTATCGTTCCGGCCCTCCTGCCTAATTATATCACAGCAGACAACTAAGGCAAGCTGGTAAGCCGACAAGCTGTCTCGCGGCGCACTATGCGCCAAAAGCCTCATACGCTGCAAGGATCGTTTTCTGAATGGATGTTCAGGTGAGTGCTTGAGACAATTAATTCGCCCAAGATTTCTTCAATTTGCTCATCTGATAGAGTTTCGAGTTCGATTTGACCGGCAAATAAAGTTGGAGAATATATAAAGCGCTTTACATCTTTATAAGAAGGAATCTATCAAAGCCCTTAATTTTCAATACCTTTTTTAGTTTTTCATCACCGGTGAGAAGATAACCATCAATTTCGAGTGCTAAAGCAAGAAAAGGGGTATCATTTTCGTCGATTTCCCTGCACAACGCATTTGCTTTTTCATAATTCTCTACTGAGACTACTTCTTCCTTAACAAAACTAACCCTTTTCAGCATCTTCCCCAGGAAGCCGTACACTTCTTCTTCAGATTCCTTTGTGCATTTTAAAATCTTTTCTTTATGTTTGAATATCTCAAGAAAAACAAAATTCGGTGAGTAAAATTCATATTTATCATCAAACAGCAGCTCTCTGTATTTGGAGTTTTTAGAAAGAAATGCTGAAAACACTATATTGGTATCAACTACTACCTTCATTGTGCCTGTTTCAGAAATCTCTTTTTATTAGCTTGCCACCATTTGCCCTTAATTTCCTGAGCTATTTTAAGAATATCTTTGCTGAAGTCTATTTTTTTTGCTTTTTGTTCTATCTCGAGTCTATCCAGAAATTTTAAAAGTATATCCACATTCGATTCCGTTTTATCAAAGGTTACTATAATTTTATCCTTTGATGACTTGATGGCTATTGTATTCATACATTACCCCCAACAATTATTAACTATTGATAAGAGAATTATATCATAAAAAGGCATATCGCCTAATTCATTCCTATGTGTTTTGACTTCATGAATTTCGAGAGACCGATGGATGCAATGGCTGTCTTTATTTTTTCTGATTTATCCGCTAATTCCGCTCTTGTGAATAAATTCGTCAAGTTCCTCCTCCCTTAAACCTTCATCCCCCCCCCAAAAGATATTTATATTGTAACATTCAAAACCGGTTCGTACACTTTTTTATTAAGGGTCTCATAATGAAGTTGTCCCGCCTCCTCAAGTTTCTTCTTCAGCTCATGCTCATTCCTGAACACAGCATCCTCACCAGAAGGAGAAAAGGATTGATAGAAATTATGGATGAGAAGGATTTTCATGCTAATGAGTCTCTAAAATGTCATAGATCAGATCAAAATGTTGTTTGCAAATAGGTTCCCATCTAAATTGGTCTCGCTGATCAAAGGCATTTTTTGCTACAGTCGTACATAAGCCTTCGTCAGATACCACGGCAAGTAAAACCTTCAGTAAATCTTCTTCACTGTCGAAGAAAAAACCTGTTTTGCCCGGAATAATAATATCATCAGCAACGCCGACATGCCTGGATATTACTACCCTTCCCAGAATGAATGGTTCAACAATGCAATGCCCAAATGTTTCTACATTTGACGGAATAAGGGCAAACTGACACTTAAGATATAACTGTCGCATTTGCTCACGATTCAGAAATCCAGGGAAAATTACTTTTTTTTCTAAACCTAATTTCTTTAGCAATAACAGAGCGAAATCTGTAATTGTGACGATAACCGTGGATAACATAAACAATAGCGTAGGTCACCGCATATTGAGATTACGCTCACGTATGAAGTTATATATCTCCAGATACTTATCAATTACAGTATCCCAGTTGTGCTTTTTCCTTATTTCATCATATGCATTCTCACCCATCTTCTTAGCAAATGTCTTA
Source organism: Thermodesulfovibrionales bacterium (assembly GCA_049302065.1). Taxonomy (GTDB): domain Bacteria; phylum Nitrospirota; class Thermodesulfovibrionia; order Thermodesulfovibrionales; family SM23-35; genus VGWX01. Next base: position 9,820 of record JBAQLU010000130.1, on the reverse strand, counting down.
TCAGATAAACGTAACATTGCGTGTGCTAAACCTTCCACGTCTCCTGGTTCCACCAGCAAACCTGTCTTGCCATCCACGATTAGTTCATTAATGCTTCCTTTTTTTGTTGAAATGACGGCCTTGCCCAGGCTCATCGCTTCTATGACCGTCAGGGGAGGTTGGGAATAACCCATAGTACCCTGAAACGGGAGAACAACGGCAATTGCAGACTGAATAAAGGGGTCTATATCTTTCTGCCATGGTATCACAGTGATAGAGATAGCTACAGCGCTTCGGTTTATGAGCCGTATCATCGCATCTTCCTCTAAATGCCCTCCCGGATTGGCGATTATTAATTCGGCTTTAGGTTCGGCGGATTTTACAATCTCAAATGCTTTAACTAAATTTGGGATACCTCTTATGGGGGAAAGCCACCCAAAATACATGTACACCAATCTATCCGTCATACGCATTTGGCCTTTTTCGAAGGGTCTTGCAACGTGAACTCCGAAGGGAACGTACTGCAACTTTTGAGGTGCAAGTCCTAATTTAAGAAAGCGTTCTCGCATATAATTGGTTGAGCACAATATTGCTGTACATTTTTCTCCGATAGCTTTGTAGAAAAACTTGTGAATCACCTGGATAAGCTTTCTCGGGTAATGGGAAACGAAATGTGCAAATGTCCCTATGCCTGTTATGTATATATCTTTCAGTGTTATGTAATCACTAACTATCTGCCAGATAACTCGATCGGGAAATTTTTTGGTCAAGCAGTGGATTAAGTTTAGTGTCGGAGTACAGACATGAATGACATCACTCTGTTCCAAAAGTCTATCTGCACCTATCTGCTGCAAATTTCTCCAGGTAAGCTTCGATATCTCTACAAAATTAACTTGTTTGAGTTCTGGATATTTCACGCTTAAGAGACTATGCTTCTCCGCTTCCTCTGAGTATAATTTTGTCGAAATCATAGTGATTTCGTGGCCTTTTTTTGCCAACTCCACCGCCAACTCATAAATAAGCTTGGAATGCCCGGAAACCAGGCTCATACTATTTCCTAAAAAACATATTTTCATTATCTATTTCATGTCAGTTTACTTTTTTGTTACGATCACATAGAACTTCCCTCTAAAGTGGAAGGGCAAAGGTAATAATTTTTCAAACAAGGTTACAATGTTACGTATAAATAAATATTTATAGAACTTCTTAGGATAAGAAAATTGGCTCTTAATCACGTAATGTCCATTGCACAAATGGTCAAAGCTCTTTCTCAACTCGCCAAGGGTGAACGTTTTATTACTCACACGGGCAGAACGCATGATTAACATTAATGGCATCTTTAAGCATTTCCAGAAAGAATATCTATTTGGAAAATCCATAATAATCCGGGCGCCTTTTTTTGCCACTCTATACATCTCAGTAAATGATTTTTCATAGCCATCGGGCAACCACTGCAGAACATTTATTGTATAAACACCATCAAATGTATCGTTGCAAAATGGAATGTTTTCGATATCGCCTACACATACATGATCTCGCAACGCTCCATCAGACGATTTAGTTAACAATATTGAAAGCATGTTTTGTGCAGGATCTATTCCAAAGCATTGAAGACCCGTCTTTGCAAGTGGAACCAAAATTCTTCCAGTGCCACATCCTGCTTCGAGGATTTTGCTTCCGGGTTTCAACTGCAGGTTTTCTCGCACAAAATTTACCTCCCTGTCTGTAACCCAAGCACCATCGGGAGTGTCAATTCTGGCTGCATCATATCTTTCAGCCTCATCATCATAGTGATTTTTAAAATCTTTTTTTGACTCAAAAAAGCTCGGCATCTATTTGTGGTGGGTGAAATAATTTAGTGAAGACTGAATTATCCACTTCACCATGTTCTACCTTTCCGAGACATGCTAAATCAGTCAACTTTTTTCCCGTGCTATTAACCTGAATTCACTATATAAAACATTTGTGAAATCTATATAAAATACTTTTATTGGTCTTTCAAAGAGTTGCTGCTATTAATATCAAAACAACAAGTATTGCTACTATATAGCTCACTTTGTCTTTTATTGCAAAAACGATTGGATCATCATGCATCTGTCCGCGATGGGCTATCAGCCATATTCTTGTAATCCAGTAGAGAAGACAAGGGCCAATAAGCCAGAGTATCCAAGGATTTTTGTATAACAAAATTACTTCCTTACTATTAATGTATAGCGCAAGAACGAGTACGGAGAGGTATCCGCTTGTCGGACCTATGGACTGGATTATACCAATGTCCTCGATACCGTACCCACGACCGGCTATTTCAGTTTTATTTTCAACCTGTAGAAACCGCAGTTCGGTATAACGCTTCACAAAAGCCAGGCTCAGAAAGAAGAATATCGCAAAGCCAAGCAACCATGCTGTCAAGGTAATCTCAACGGCTATACCACCTGCCAGTATTCGCTGTGTATACAGTCCTGCGAGTAGCAGTACATCAAGGACAGGAATTTTCTTTATACTAAGAGAATACGCAGTTGTTAGGATAATATAAGTGATCAACATAAAGGTAAAAGGCATGTGGAGCAACGAAATCGAGATGGCAAGACCCATGGACAACAAAAGCATAGACATGAAAATCCCGTTTTTTATTGAAAGCGCCCCTGATGCAAAAGGACGGTAACGCTTTCGGGGATGCTGCCAGTCAACTGATAAATCCATTAGATCGTTTATTATGTATACGCAAGAGGCACATAAGCTGAATGAAGCGAATGCAATGAACGCACGAAACAGCAAATCGATATCACTAAGTCTGTGTGATGTAATCAAAGGGACAAATATCAGGAGATTTTTAGCCCATTGATACGTACGAAGTGCTTTTAACACAGCAATCCACTTGTTCTCACTCTTTCCAAAAATATGTCCGATAGCTGCAATCTCTTTAGTCTTCCGGAGAAGACGATGGTTTGGGTTAACAAGATGCGCCTTTTTTGCTCCCTTCCATACAGGCAGGTCAGCGGTGTCATTACCAATATATTCATATCCACGATTACCGACATAATTTCGTATAGCTTGAAGCTTTTTATTGCCGGAAAGATTCACCTTGCCATTACTTGCCAATACAGATGAAAATATGCCTAAATATTTCGCGATACTGTCAGCAATTTGATAATCGGATGCTGTGGTCAATACAATGTCTCTTCCTTTATCATGCTCTGATCGCAGGAAAGCCAATACCTCATCATTGTATGCCATCTGATCAGGATTTATTTTAATCAGAGTTGCAATCCTGTGCTTAAAGTAGGCTTTCCCTTTTATGAGCCAGAAAGGAAGGCATAGCAACATAAAAGGATGTGTTTTTATTAAAGATAACAATGCCTCCCAGAGGGTATCTGTAATAACTAATGTGCCATCCAGATCCACACACAATGGAGGGGTATCAGAATGTGCTTTTTTAGTGTTCGAATGAATATCTGACATTTATTTACCCTTACTTATTCTGCACGCCTGTTCTTATAAAACTATAGAGAATCAGATTTCTTCCGAATCTTTTTTCTGAAGTTGTGCGCTGCTTTCCGAGTGCTTTCAGCAATTCACTGTTCGGGTCAACAATATGCCTGTCGGTTTCATTATTAACGACATAAATTGTTCCACTCACTGATTGATCAAGATACCCGACATAGTCTGGAATTGACAGACCCACCGGCTTGTCATTATACAACCTGATTTTTTTTATGCCCTTATCCCAAATTTTCGTTTCTTTCAAGCTTAAATCCTCGATATCATACAGATAGAGGATAACATAATCCGATTTTTGAGCATCCCTTTCCAGTGTCTGTATTAAACCAGTCCAGTCCATCCTCCTGGTATATTCATTCGGTAAGACTATGTAGTGACAAATAGAAATAAATACGACGATCATCTGGCAACCGATTACGAACCATCCCCATTTTCTTTTTACTAAATAATCGAGTGCCATAAGAAAAAGAAAGAAGTAAAAAATCCAGATAATAGCAAGATGTTTTTCGCGTATCAGATACATCCCCGATTTGGCTGCAATAAGTCCGAGAATAACCGGGATTGCAGCACCTAAAATAAAAAACCAGAAGAGACGGGCCCTCTCTTTTGCCAATTTCAACCAAGCCAGGAACATACCCGCAGAAGAAATGGCGATGAGAATAACTAAGAACCAATTTGCTTTGATTGACTGAATTACCGGAACATTCCGTGCAGGGTCGAGACTGGGTAGCCATAACGCACTGTATCCATAGCTGATAACAAGGTATAAACGCCCAAGAAAGTTAGTAATACTGAAATATGCACCTGACCAATCGACCTGTAATACCCGTTTGAACTGAGACTTCTGAATGAAGAATATAAGTACAGGAAAGGGTATCAAAAAAATTGCAGATATGATAAAAACTCCAAGAGAATAGCGCGTTATTTTTCTCTTGACAGCAATGTAGTATACGGTAAAAAAGATTAACTGAAACCAGAAAAAATAGTGAGTCATTGCACCACATATAGATGCCACCGATAGCCATATCATGTTGGGGACATTTTCTTTGGCAAGGAATTCAATAAAGGCCCAGCAAGAGGCAACGGAAAAAAAGATCACCATGGCATATGTTCGTCCTTCTGCAGAAAATTCGAGGACGAAGGGCGAAAGAGCAGTAAGCCATGCAGCCGGTAGAAAATACTTTTCTCCAAGAATCTTTTTTGCTGCAAGAGAGGCTACAATTACCGTCCCTACAGCAAAAAGCATACTTGGAATTCTCATTCCCCAAGGCTTGCCCGTTATGTTATACGAAAGTTTGGCCAGCATGAAGTATAGTGGCGGATGAGACATGCTCGGATCTTGAATGTTGGTCCAGAAATTGCCGAAAGCAATAACATTATATGTATGCCCTCTCTCATCGCCATATAGATCGCCGGTGAGATGATAAGTATATAAAAATACTGAAACAATCAGAGCTCCAAGGAATAAAAACTGTTTGAGCAGGGAGTTTTGATGATTTGTTTTTATCATTTAGAGTTCATTTTTTAGCGACTACTTTCTAAAACCTTATCTTGATTCGAGGCCGCCTTCGCTCAAAAGATGCTCCACCTTCTGGACTGATAGAATTCTTGAGCGCAGCATATGCCAGTCCCAAAATAGTAAATTGCAGATTACCAAAAAAGGCGGCATAGAGAATGATGTTATCTGAAAACATAAAAAGGACAAATGCCAAAAAAGATGATGCCCCTGCATAAAACAGAATACGGGTTTCCCCTGTCGTTCTCTTAGCTCTTTTCAGGGCATGGAAAAACTGCAGTGCTATGCAAAACCCAAAAATTATTGTTCCAATGTACCCATAATCATAGAGAAGCCGCATCCAGTCATTATGCGGCTGACCCATAATCCCTGTACTACGAAAAACAAAATTTTCATCTGCATTTGCACCATGCCCAAATAATGGCTCTTCTTTTATCTCAGGTTTCATCATATCCCACATAACTTTTCTCCCTGTTGTTGCAAAATTTGGATTATCCATTCTTAATTCAGCTAATGTCCCTTGACCGGAATAAAACATTTTTTCCTGAGTACGCGGCATGTAAAAAACACCTAATTCAATAACACCAATCAAGATAATAATAAAAACCCTTTTAAATCTTTTCAATGGCGCAAATGTCAGTGGTAAAGTGACACCCGCTGCAGCAATGCCCATCCTTGTTAATGCTATAACAGGAATTGCTGCCAATGCCCCCCACCAAATCATGGCTTTCTTTTCACCTAAAGCATATCTTGATGCATAAAGACTGCATAAAAGAGCACCTGTCATCACCTCTGCCGCTAAGCCGGCCGTCTTTGGGAGCGCTCCAGTTATAAGTAACCCGGATTTGAAACCAACAACAATAAGAAGCGCAATGGCTAAATAGTGGTATAATTTTTTAAATGATTGAAATGCTTGTTCAGTTATTGAATATTGTGATACAGCCATTCCTACAATTATTGGACAGAGCAATATAATACTTCTTTGTAGCGCGTTTGGAACATCTGTTGCTACGCTTAAATAAATTATTACGATACAAATCCAGGGCAACCAGATAAGGACAGGAAATTTCATCCCACCGGGCTTTTTTGCCAATATTAAAAGTGATACAACTAATGGAATAAACCAGCCCAGTCCTGCTATCCGATAACCGAGGATTCCCTTTCCACCAATACAGGCAATAATAGTTGATATAACAACTACCCAGACAATAAAGGGCAAACGTATTTTTTTACGCATCATTCTTTAGACCTTTAAACGTATCTGGGTTAGACTTTCTGTTTAGTGCACTCACGCGACGCATAAATTCAAACAGGCCAATGGAAATACTATTTGGTAAAAGTGCAATGCCAGAATACACAAACAGTTTCAGCGTAAATCCGGAAAAAAAAACAGCTTTCTGGATTTCTTTGAGCGCCTCCCGACGTTCACCAAGCTGTATATAGGCTGAAGCTCGCATTTTGTGCCAGAGTGCGATATAGGTTTTTAATACATTACTTTTAGCACCTTCCACGGTTTTTAAAAGATTTTGAAGCTCTTGCCCTACTATATCAGGCATATCAGGAATGCGTCCCGGACGATCTGATACAATAATTGGTTCCCAAAAGTATGCTTTTTGTTCAGTTGTATAAGCAACCTCAAATCGCACAGCTAATCTTGCCCACGTAAGGAGATCTTCTCCGGATATAACTCCTTCAGGAAATCCTCCAACAGCCTCCATTGCCTTCTTTGTAACTGCAACTGCGGAAGTCCATAAGGGCGGGTCTGATTGTGAAGCAATCTTGAAGTAATCTGTCAAGATACCTTCCTTAAACCCACGAGGTAACCCTCTTATTATTGTGGAGCGACTATAATCATTTTTTCTGCGAAAAATATAGTTTGTTGCAAAAACAGAACAAACAGGATAATTTTTTCTTAAGGTTAGAATTGTTTCAAGAAAATCGGGCTTCCATTCATCATCTGCATCCAGAAAGGCAATAAGATCTGAACGTACCTCTTGTATGCCTCTATTTCGGGCGGCAGAAACCCCTGCATTCTTCTGATCTATGACTCGGATTCTGGGATCACGAATATCCCGGACTAATTCCGGCCCTTTGTCGGTTGATCCGTCATTTATAATAACAAGCTCAAAATCTTTTACAGTCTGGGCAAATACTGATTTTATAGCACGATTAATTTCTGCCTCTTTATTATAAAGCGGCATTATTATTGATATTTTGGGAACCTCATATAACATAATTAGTTACCTTTGTTGATGACTCTTATCCTCAAACAGATAATGAAAGAATTCTTAGAATACTGAGGCTCTTGCAAAAGTCCAATTCGGTAGCCGCAGGCTTTAGCCTGCGTTTTGTAACATATTGAAAACAAAGAAAACACGCAAACTAAAGTTTGCGGCTACATTTTAATTTCAAGACTTTTGTAAGAGCCTCATACTGCAAAATAATTCCATTCAGCATGATCTGTACATCGTACAATTCTTACAGACTAATGGTAAGTTACCATCCTGAAAACGACGGCGCAATCTTTTAATTTCTTCCCCATACCAGATTTCACTCAGAGAAGATTCCATTATATTCCCGACATATAATTCGTCTTTACCATCTTTATTCGGGGTTTCGGCAAACCTGCATGCACATGCTCGTACCTGACCTTCCCATGTAACATATAGTCCACTTAATGTCCAGTTGCATGGCCGATATTTTATAAGTGGAGGTAAAGCCAATCTCATTAGACCAAGCATGTCTTCTTTTCTTATTTGTCCGCCCCATGTATCAAAACCTCGAGTGTTAACAATAAGATTTTGCTGATCATCCGGTGTCAGGAGTGGGAGTATAAAATTACGGAAATCCGGTAACGCAAGTACTTTTCTCATTGGAATATGAGAACGAAAGGCTATAGTGTTTACTTCCACAGTACAGCAACGATCGGTTTGTTCCTGCGTCAACTTGCTCTCACTGCCAGCTAAATCGATATTCATAAGCCCCGTTTTATCAGCTATTGCAAATTGCTCACACACAACGGTATTTTCTAATTTATTTAGGAGCACATTTTCTTTTAAAACATCAAATGATTGAGGATTTGGTTCAACCGCAATAACTCGGCCTCCCTTTTTCTGTATAATTTTCCCAAGTATTACTGCGTAAGCTCCATGATGTGCTCCTATATCAATAATCGTTGGTTGATTTTTTAATTGCATTACATAATTAACTACTGAATGTAACTGTACATAATCTGTATATCGGACAATTTCAGATAAACATCCTTTTTTAGGAAGCTTGAATTTGCGATAATCAGGGAAAACTGTATCTGCGGTGACATGATACTTTTCGTCAAAAGCCTTAATCGTTCTTCCGCCTCTAACACGCCAGAACATCCTTAAACAGTTAATGCCTGTTTTGTATATGGTCGCTTTAAGGTTTTTCATATGAAGATTTATTTATAAAAATGATTATATGATAGGATTATCGATGAAGTATATTTTTGCTTAGGAAGCTAACAGGCTGGAAAGCTGGAAAGCCAACAAGCTGTCTTGCGTCGCACTATGCGCTAAAAGCCTCATACGCTACAAGGATCGATTTCTGAAACCTCTCTATCGAGAACAACTCCCCTGCCCGCTTCCGTCCCTTCTGTCCCATTTCCCTTGCCTTATCCCTATCTGACAGAAGATCTGTCAGCGCGCTTGCAAGGGCAACACTATCGCCAGTAGATATCAATACGCCTGTTACATCATTCTCAATAACTTCAGTCAAACCATCTACTCGACTGCCTACCACAGGCCGCCCGGCAGCCATCGCCTCTGCAGCGGTGAGACCAAAACCTTCGAAGTGAGACGGGATAGCGACCACATCCATTATGCAGTATAACTGATATACTTCTTCAGGGTTTTTTTGACCAAGCCATAAAATGTTGTTTGCCAACCCTAAGCTCTTAGCTCTTAGCTCTAAGCTCATACGGTCAGGGCCATCTCCAACAACAAGAAGTATTGTATTTGGCATAACCCTGATAACCTCTGGCATTGCGTCGAGAAGGATATCCTGCCCTTTTTCCCATCGAAGCCTTCCGACTACTCCTATTACAGGTTTATTGTCTATTCCAAGATCATTTCTTAATTTTTCACTGTCCACTTGCTTGCCGATTTTTTCAATATGATCAAAATCAATTCCATTATATATAGTAAAATGCTTTCTTCCTCTATTTATCTCGCCAGGGTTAAATATCTCACTGTCTCCAAACCAGGATTCTTCCACAGCCCTTGAATTACAGAAAAAAGCAGTACATAGTCTTGCAGCGATTCTTAATAAAGTTTTTTCCTTCCACCCATAAACCCTTCCCGGTTGGTGAACTGTTGCAAAAACTGTTTTAATCCCAGCCAACTTTGCAGCAACTACAGGAATGAGCCCAGGGGCTATGTACTGTACATGAACAATCTCCGGTTGTATTTCCCTCCAAAGAGTCTTCAGTTTGCTCAAGAGTGAAAACAGACCATCAGCCCTTTTTAGATCAAGAACAAGCACTTCAGCCCCTGTTTTTCTCATGGCTGATACCATTGAAACATCTGATTCATAATAACAGCATACAGTTACCTTGTAACCAGCGGACAACAAGACAGAAGCAAGGGTTAAAGTCTGACGCTCTGTTCCTCCTATTAATAAAACAGGAATAGCTATCAGTACATTTTTCTTCACTTGAATTTCAAAATTATTGGTAGCGTAGAAAAAGAGAGACCTGGGCAATAAAAGCGATTGCCCTCCATTTTATGGTAATAATAGTTTTGGCAAACTAAACCATAAAAAAAGGAGGGCAATATGGGGATACCCCCACAGGGA
>JBAQLU010000129.1:0-16722 GCA_049302065.1 Thermodesulfovibrionales bacterium | reverse complement strand
TGCAAAATACGCCACCTTCCTGATAATGTTCGCCATATCCGACACCTCCTCTCTCTTATTTTTTAATGATTTCTAATTAAAGTTTATAAAATTCAGAGAAAGGTTACAACGCTTTAGTTCAGGAAGGTACAAACTCCAGCCAGGAATCTCTCAAAGCATTTCTTTCTATGTGAATGGGTTACAAAGGTTATCCATTATAATGGGTGTAAGCTTCAAGGCAAAATGAGGGGTGCTTGAACCAACGCTTTTTTGCTGTCCTCATTTATCCGGCTTTCATAACATCTCATATATCCGAAAAGCGTTTTTGTCCAATCGCAAGGTCATAATTCTGTGAACGGCAATGTAGTAACTCCGGAGACGAACGGAAGTCGAATGTCTCCTGTATTACAATTTAAGTGCCAATTTGCAATACGTATAAATTTCAGGTTAGCGTTTACTATGCATTCGTTAAAAGATACAACAGGCATACCTGTATGGTTAAGAAACTACCTGCCCCTGAATGCCGATCTTTGTTTTCTTTACCGGAATATTTTTGCCCGATCCTTTTACTGCCTCTTCAACCAGTTTCACCAGACCCATGCAGCACGGGACTTCCATATAGGCGATGGCCACGGATTTTATGTCGTTTTCACTGAGGATTGTAGTTAGTTTTTCCTTATATGCATCTGCATTATCAAGTTTCGGGCAGCCGAGTGCAAGGGCGTGGCCCTTAATAAAGTCATTATGAAATCCTGCATATGCGTAAGCGCAGCAGTCAGCAGCTACGAGTAAATCTGCGCCCTGATAATATGGAGCCTTAAGCGGCAGCAGTGTTATCTGTACAGGCCAGTTTCTTAGTTGCGGCGCCGATTCCTGCCGGATGACTGTCGTTGAAGGCTTATTTATCTGTATTGTCTGTGACATGCTTCCGGGACATCCGCACGGCAGGGGCTTTTCTTCTTTGTGTTTATGTTCGTCTGGTTCGTGTTTCTTCTGTGCCTCTTCCATCTGCCATACTGCTTCACTGCCCTTTGTCTTCAGAAGATATTCTTTCGTTGCCTCAATATCGAATGGTTTGGATACCCTCTCCTCTATAACTAATGCACCTGTAGGGCAACCACCAATGCAGTCACCAAAACCATCACAGAAATCTTCCTTGACCAGTTTTGCCTTTCCGTCAACTATCTGTAAAGCACCTTCCGAACAGGCACTTACGCAATTGCCACACCCATCACAGAGTTCCTCATTGATTGTAATGATTTTTCTTTTCATGTTAGTCCTCCTTTTGAATTCCTGATTTTAAGATAGATCATCCGGCTGCAGTTGTCCTTGACTTAAGTCAAGTCTGACAACAGAAGTCCTCAGAAACCCCCCTCAGCGGAACGAAAAGCTTGATGAAAACTCTTTCTTTTCCTTTTTCCTGATCTGAACTAAACTTCTTTCTGTAAGGTGCACCTTTAAAACCTGCTAAAATATTGAGGGCTGTAACTCAAAGATAGGTAAGCCACTGGTTTTACCAGTGAGACTATAAAGGTTTGACCTTGCAGTATTAAGTAAAATATTCCTCCCGGTGGCTTGACGGGAACACCAGGAGGAATAAGTGGAAAGTTACAAAAGTTTAGCACACTCGCGATATGATTGTAAGTATCATGTAGTGTTTGTGCCAAAGTTCAGAAAAAAGACATTGTATGGAAAGATTCGGAAATATTTGAAAGATGTATTTCACGAATTGGCGAAGCAAAAGGGATGTGAAATAGTATCAGGGCATATGGCAGGAGATCATGTGCACATGTGTATTTCGATACCACCGAAGTATGCAGTGTCTGAGGTTATCGGATACCTGAAGGGGAAGAGTGCGATAGCAGTGGCACGGCAGTTTGCAGGACGACAGAGGAATTTCAGCGGAGAGAATCTCTGGGCAAGAGGATACGCTGTGTCGACTGTAGGCTTTGAGCTTGCCAAGGTGAAGGAGTACATAGAGCATCAAGAGAAGATTGAAAGTGAACAGGAAGACGGCAGGTTTTAGAAATACATAACTGGCCGTCTTTGAGACGGCTCATAACCCGTCAAGCCACCCGTTTATCGGGTGCGTTATGACTACAAATTCATGAAAAATACGGAAAGCATACAAAAGAAAATATTCCTTCTGACGATTTTCAGCATAGCAATGGGATTCATAGAAGCGGTAGTGGTTGTTTACCTTAGACAAATATACTACCCAGAAGGGTTTGGATTCCCTTTAAAGGAAGCTATCTGGGGAGGTCTTTTCCTCGAATATTTGAGGGAGATTTCAACTATTGTTATGCTACTGACTGTAAGTGTTCTTGCTGGAAGAATGACATACGAAAGGTTCTCATACTTTTTGTATTGTTTTGGTGTCTGGGATATTTTCTATTATGTTGGGTTGAAAGCACTATTGGACTGGCCTTCATCGCTGCTTACATGGGATGTTTTATTTCTCATCCCCGTGGTATGGATTGCGCCTATTTTAGCGCCAATAGTCTGTGCAACTACGATAATCATTTTCTCCGGATTCATACTTTATTATCAGAACAAAGGATATCGAGTTAGAATTAATTTATTGGAATGGTCATTAATGTCATTAGGTGCTTTGGTCATTCTTATTACATTTATTTGGGACTACTCAAAGATAATCATACAGGGAGGATTCCTCAAGAGGTTTTTATCATTAACGACTGACCTTAATTTTCAAAGTATTGTGACAAGTTATATTCCGAATACCTATCACTGGACTCTTTTTATTTTGGGAGAGTTTTTGATATTTTGCTCTATAGTAATCTTCGTTAGAAGGATGAAATCAATTCGTTAAACCTTTTCAGAGACAAAGGGGACATCCTATAGTCCCCTACATACTACTCGCTCTTTTTTCCCTTTTTATGATCTGAACTAAACTTCTTCCTTGTTTTGCATTACAGTCTCTTTTTTATGGTCACCAGTGCACATAGAAAGAGGGATTTTCTGCGGTTTCACAAATATTTCTCTTTCTCACAGAAGGTAACGCTCTCCACGACCCTGATAACCGAGCTGATTACAAGCAGGAATGCTCACAGCTAAATGCCCAGCAAGCCTGACCCTGCATCGCTCCGTGTGCTTTTTCCCTATCCAGTCAAGTATGGGAATGTCAGTTTCTTGAAAAGTAGAAAAAGAGGTGAGAGATTGAAATTTCCTTTGAGTTCTTACGCGTATGTATTGATTTATAAGAATCAGGAAAATCCAATACTGGCTTGTCAATGAATTTTGAACAATGAAATTCTTTAATCTTGCTTTTCAGTTTTTGTGGAATGCCGACGTCAAGCGTAAACCCTATCATACCTGCTTCGCTTTCTTTTTCAGCATAAGCCAGTGAGGTAAAACGAATAAGCCCATCGTTTAAATATCTATTTTCATCAGATGACAGTTTTTTGCATTCAAAAGTGAAATCTCCAATTCCTGCGATAAAAAAGACCAGATCAGGCTTTTTCTTTTTTTCAGGATCCCAGCTTTCAGGGATAATTCTAATTGTCGCGTTTTCCAGTTCGGTCTTAATTAATTTGCAATCATTCTGCATATCAATAACAAATTTGTCTCGCATCTCATTTTCACTAAGTAACACAATATATGGCATGTTTTTAACTCTGCTATAGGCATCAATTAGGGACAGGATACATAGGTTTTTTATTTCGTGGGCTGTTTTATATTTGCTGTTATTTACAACGAGTTCTTTTTCAATCATACTTTTTATTCTTTAGGCAGTTGTTTGAGCCACTCCCCAATCTCCTCATTAGCGTCCTTTATGGCCTCTGTTTCTGTCCAGTCTTGAAATTGGTTGCTCTTTATAATAACAAACCTGTCCTGATCATAAAGTTTGACCTTATCTTGTCTTAATATCGCTGTCTTCTGCAAATCGTTTAATTGCAGCTTGGTAACAGCGATAAACTCTTTAATATCTGATAGGCTGCTCAACAATTCAACTTTCTCTTTTTTGTCTACTATATCATCCAAAACGAATAAAATACCGGTGCCATGAGAATTAGAAATATAGGCTTTTGTATTCAAATATCTATTTCCCTTCAAAATAAAGCTGAAGACGTGACGAAAACGGTCTGTATATTTTTGTAAATCTTCAGGCTTCACAAAAGCATTTTTTCTAATTTTATAGCGGATATCGAAGAAATCCCTGACTCGTTGTTTTTCAAATTCTTTGAGGTGATAAATATTGAAGATTATTTCGTCTATTTCGCTTAAAACTTCCTGATTAGCATGTCCTGCTTCCAAGACGCTCTCGGTTAGTTGTTTAAGCTTATTTTTATATGTAAGAGGAATATCACTTTCTAAAGGAATGGGCACTTTTTTTGCTTCATTAGTCTGTAATCGGTCAAATGTCCCTTTCCCAATCTGAGCAGAATACAAAGTTAAAAAATAACTCGCAAGTGATGAGTTATAAAAAGAAAGAAGAAGTCGGTAGTCATAATCAGAAAATACTGCTAATAAATCATTTTTAAATCTATATCCAATGTTGTCATATGCAGCGACTATTCTCAAATCCTTCTTAATCTGTCTTTTAATAAGTAGTTTTTTATCGGTTTTAAAACCACTGCGAATTCTTGTTATTTTGAGTCCGTCATCTGGAATTGATTCGGCTTTGTTTTTGCTGAAAATAAACGGGGCAACTGTTTTTGAATCAATATATTTGCCATTATATAATATCTCCTTGGGTTTTTTATGTTTGGTTACAGAAAATCCCTCTCCAGATTGTAGTTCTGCATCTCCATGACTTAATAGTTTTCTGATTAACCGATAATCTTCCATATCGCCAATTGCTAAAATACGCCATAGTTGATCATCTTCTAGTGAACTTTGGGAAACATCTGTAATATCACTGCTTTTTATAACAGGTATTTTAAGAAATTCTGCTAATGAATCAAGAGAGGGTTTAATATATTTTATTTCATTCTTATTCCCTTGTTCTTTCTTTTTAAAGATTACTACCGCAGCGGGTTCATCAGCCCCTATTGTTAAATCCTCAACTTGTTGTTTTTTAAAAAAAATAGAATTGGCTTGCGATAATTCATAGAATACTTTAATAGTATAGTCTTTCAACAATTGGCTTCTAAAAGATTTTGCAATTGTCATTAAAAAATTGGAATTATTTAATATCAGACCTCCGATAGATTTATTAGTCATAAAGTCTTCTGCTTTTAATGAAAAATATTGTGAACTTTGATTTCGCTTCACAGATTTTTGTTTCTCATAAGAAAGCTTTATAGTTTTGTCTTTTTCTATATCCTTGAAAGGATTTACACCCCAAGGCGGATTGCCTACAACGACATCAAAGACTTGAAATGTTTTACCATCTTCATTGACAAAGTTTAGCTCATCAAAAAGAGTATCGCTGCATAGGATGTTTTTACCGAATAATTTAGGGAATTTTATCTTATCATTCTTAATTGATTGCCTTATTTTTTTTGAATCCTCCCCTTCAATGAGCTTCAGATAAAGGCTAAAAATTGATATTCTCGTGGCAACAAGGTCTTTATCCGCTCCAAAAATACAACCCTTCAAAAGTTCTTTCTTCTTCTCAAAGTCTCCGCTACAATTATTTTTATCAATCAGCTTCTGGAAAGCCTTAACGAGGAAGATACCCGAACCACATGTAAAATCAAGACAGGTAGGCTCCAAATTTATTTTCAGCATTGGCTCAAGTGTCTCACTCAATACCAAATCAACAAGATTGGGCGGTGTATAATAAATACCGTCACTTGCCTGCTTTTCAGCCTTAAGAAATGCTTCATATATGTTGCTCAAGAGTTCAACAGGTATTATGGCAAACTTATAAGGAAATAATTTTATCTGCTTGTTTCTGTAATCTGTCGTAAAAAAAGCGTGGAGCTTGGCTATCGTATTTTGGGATATATCTTCTCGTACGAAAACTGTTTCATCATCAAATATGTTGCCGTTCAACAGTTTATTTACTTCGTTAAATTTCCTTATAAGTCTTTGACTGTCCTGACCCTCTAAAATATTTATGAGTGTCTGGGGAATAAGGAAACCTCTGTCTTCCAGAAACTTCAAAAACAGGCATCTTTCGATAAGAATGTATTTCTTTCCAGATGATAATCTTGAACTCAGGTCTCTTTTAAGATGAACAAGATTTAACAATAAATCGTAATCAACGCTGTTTCTTTTGCGGTCTTTAATTCTTTCTCTGATATACTCCCAGAAAAAGCCAAAGTCAATATTCTCTTTAAGAATCGGGCTTAATTTTTCCGGTTCAAAGCCGGGAGTGTTGATACCATAATCAAAGCTGTCTATTTGACATAAACGAGGAGCTTTTTGATCAGGCTTATATTTTGACGCACAAAGAAGGGTAGTATTATCAGATACAACAACAAATCCTTCTGTCTGATTCTCATTCCATATATTCTTATGGAGATTGGGAAGTTCTTCATCCAGCGATAATTCTGAGAGATATTTAAAATAAATAGTACCTATTTTGCTTTCATAGGCAAGATCAACACCGATTTTAGATAGCTGTGGTGAATAGAGGAAATCTTTCTGAGGATTAAAGCCTAAACGACTCAGGAATGCTTTAAGTTTTTCCGAGTTTTGGCTTATCACAATTTTTGTATCATACCATAATTTTAGTTGAATTATATCAAACTCTTCTAATAATCTCCAATGAGGACGCAGGGGCGAATTGACTCACATAAAATGTTACCGTAGATAGAACAAAGAAGGTATCGTTGACTCATAATGCATGTTACCGAAAAAACATGCATTATGAGCTCAAAATCAAAAAGGGAATATCTCGAGGCAATATATCGCAGATACAAAAGTGCCTCACGAAAGAAGAAAGCGATTATTCTGGATGAATTCTGCGCTGCCTGCAGATATCATCGAAAACATGCCATCCGGCTGCTCAAGAAATTTACACGTTTTATAAAACTAAAACGAAAGAAAAAGGGGAAACCACCTTTCTATAACAAAGAAACTATACTTAAACCTTTAAAGAAGATCTGGCTGTCGGCAAATCTTCCCTGCTCAAAAAGACTGAAGGCAGTGTTACCGTTATGGCTACCCGGATATATTCAGGAATATGGAGATATTCCCGTAGAAGTCACCGAAGCCCTCATTGCCATATCCCCTGCTACTATTGACAGGCTTCTGAAACCTGTCAGGGTGAAATATAAAGGGCGTGGTAGGAGTACAACAAAGCCAGGGACACTCCTCAGAAAGCAGATACCGATCAAAACGAACCAGTGGGATGAATCCCGTCCTGGTTTTCTGGAATCTGATACGGTTGCTCATTGTGGCACCTCTATGGCCGGCATGTTTGCATTTACCATAGACTGCGTAGATATCGCTACCGGCTGGACTGAACAAAGAGCAGTATGGGGGAAAGGGGAAACGGATGTGTTAGAGCAGATCAAAGACATTGAAGTATCCTTGCCGTTCCCTTTGCTTGGATTCGACTGTGACAACGGCGGAGAGTTCCTCAATTATCACCTTCTGAGGCATTTTACCGAAAGAAAACAACGCGTACAGTTTACCCGGAGCAGAGCATATCATAAAGATGACAACTCACACGTGGAACAGAAAAACTGGACGCACGTCAGACAGTGGCTTGGATATCACCGATTCGATATCCCTGAGATCGTTCCCCTTCTGAATAAGCTTTATAAGACGGAATGGAGATTGTTTCATAATTTCTTCTGCCCTTCAGTAAAGCTTATCGAAAAACAAAGAATTGCCTCAAAAACCATAAAGCGCTATGATAAACCTAAGACGCCTTATCAGAGGATTATGGATTCACCGGATATATCACCTCCAACAAAACTGTCTCTTACAAAACTGTTTGAACAGTTGAATCCATTTCATCTCAGAAAAGCAATGGAAGAGAAACTGAGAAAGATCTTTCTTGTGTACTATAAAAAATCATGTTGAGTCAGCGATCCTTCGGTAACATTTTCTTATGAGTCAACTGGGGGGAAAAAAGGATGGGACGTTGATGATTTAGTTGACTTATGCGATGTAATTCATTGCAAAACTTCCGAATGCATGTTTCGAATGGTATTCATCATTTTTCATCATATGCTGGTTCTGTGTCTTTGCAGGTGAACATCGCATTCGATGGAGAAGAACTTACGTGCGGAGCAGATGAAGAAGGCACCAATTTATCTGTCATCGTATGATTTGCCAAATCCTACTTTCATATTACTCGGAAAATATTCTTAGCTTTTCAGGGTCAGGGATAATGATTGAATTATCCTTCTCAATGATCAGCTTCTTCTGCTTTAGAAACGCCAATGCCCTTGAGAGGGTTTCCGGGATCGTGCCAAGGAGGGATGAAAGCTCTTTTTTTGAATAAGAAAGATGGCAGACTGCAACTCCATTTTCGACGCTACTGTTTTCTATCAGATAGCCTGCAAGCCTCGACTTTATATCCTTCAGAGATAATTCCTCGATCTTTGCAACAAACTGTCTCAACCTCTTTGAATAACCGCTCATCATCTTTAATGAAAGCTCCGGATGCGTTTTTATGAGATTTAAAAATCCTTCCCTTGAGACACGCATTAAAGTCGTATCCTCCAAGGCCAAACAGGAAGCAGGATAGACCATTGAATCGAATATGGCAGCCTCTGCGACAAGATCGCCCGGGCCATGGATATGTAATGTGTATTCTTTGCCGTCAGGAGAAAGTTTATAAATCTTGACCTTCCCTGAGACAACAATAAAGAACGCTGTTGCATCAATGCCTTCTGAAAATATCTGTTCTCCCCTACCGACTTTTTTCAGGGAAGTTGAGGCCAGAAGAAGGTCAATCTCTTTTTCAGTAAAGTAAGTAAAGAGGAATGTATTGGAAAGAAATTTACGTATCTCCATTGTATTACATTTTATATTATTTCACTTTTATTCAAAAGCCGGACATGCAGACTGCTATCCTGCAGATGATATTTTGTTTAATTTGGTTCTTTCTTGAAAAAGTTGAAGAACATCGAATGAGAAGAATGTCTGGATTCCCGCCTCCGCGGGAATGACGAAAAAACATGCACTTAAGAATGTCATTCCCCGACCCCCGATCGTAGTCGAGGGCATGCTTGATCGGGGAATCCAGAAGACTGGATTATCCGGTCAAGCCGGATAATGACAACATTCGCATATGATGTGGTTTTACTTATGAATTCCTTAGTAAATACGAAAGACACTTTAAATTTTAGTTATTTTTTAAACTTTGGAGTTAAAATATACAAAACGGGGGATAGGTTGTAAATCAATTTTATGACACTCCATAAAAAGACAGTTCTTATCGTTGGAAGCACACTTATCGGACTTATTGTGATCCTCTTTGTAACTTCAAGGATCATCATAATGAGAAGTTTCTCAAAACTGGAAGAAAAGTATACCCGCCTGAATATAGAGAGGGTACAGACGTCCATATCTGATAGCCTGGCACACCTGACCAGGTCAGCTAATGACTGGGCAGTTTCGGATGAAATGTATGCCTTTATCAATAATTCAAACAATAACTTCATTAAGAGAAATTTAGCAGATTCATCTTTCACGACCTTAAAGCTCAATGTCATGCTGTTTATAAACTCCTCAGGCCGGATTGTATTAGGCAGGGCATTTGATCTGGAAGACAAAAAAGTAGCGCCAGTCCCGCAAAGTCTGCTCGATCATGTGGTGCCTGACAGTATCCTGCTTAAACACACTCATGCAGAGAGCCATATCTCCGGAATAATTCTTTTGTCTGAGGGGCCTATGCTTATTTCCTCACAGCCGATCCTGACCAGCGAAGGCCAGGGACCCATCCGGGGCACACTTATTTTCGGCCGCTATCTGAAAGATACTGAAGACCTGCACCTGTCTGGGGCTGATGCTTTAACTATTGATATCCATGGCTTTAATGACAAAGATGTGTCCGGTGACTTTCTTCAATCAGTGAAATCTGCCCTCTCGGACGAAAAGCCCTTTCTGGTCCGTCCGGTGAACACACAGACTATAGAGGGATATACAATGCTGAAGGATATATTCGGAAAGCCGGCTGTTGTGGTAAGGGTGGCCTTGAATAGAGATATATATAAGGAAGGGCAAGACATCTTCTATTATTTTATCCTTTCATTTCTCTTTATCGGGCTGGTGTTAAGCATTGTGACGCTGATACTTTTGAAAGAACAGGTAATCTCTCGTGTAACAAGCCTTATTCAGAATATAAGTGTTATAGGAGCAAGTGGAGATCTCTCAAAGCGTGTGCAAATGAAGGGTAAGGATGAGATATCACTCTTATCTGATGAGATGAACAGAATACTCGAGACCATAGAACACTCGGATAAGGCTCTGCGTGAGAGTGAGGAAAAATACCGCCTGATCGTTGAGAATGCCAATGAAGCTATTGTTATTGTACAGGAAGCGAAACTGCAATTCGTAAACCCCAAGACAGTAGAGATAATGGGGTATTCACAAAAGGATTTGATCAATAAGGAATTTCTGGAATTTGTTCATCCGGAAGATCACGCACTCGTAGCTGAAAGATACCGTAAACGTCTGATGGATGAAGATGTTCCCCCTGTATATTCCTTCAGGATTATTGATATATACGGCAATATCAAATGGGTTGAAATTAATGCAGTTAAAACTCAATGGATGGGGAAAGAGGCGACCCTGAATTTCATCAATGAAATAACAGAGCGGAAAGAACTGGAAGAGGAATTGCGTGTTATGTCACTTCGTGATGTTCTCACAGGACTCTATAACAGGCGTGGATTTCTGACTCTTGCAGAACAACAATTGAAGATCGCAAGCCGTATGCAGAAAGGCATGTTGATGATTTTTGCT
Organism: Thermodesulfovibrionales bacterium; assembly: GCA_049302065.1. Taxonomy (GTDB): domain Bacteria; phylum Nitrospirota; class Thermodesulfovibrionia; order Thermodesulfovibrionales; family SM23-35; genus VGWX01. Next base: position 5,907 of record JBAQLU010000129.1, on the reverse strand, counting down.
GATCTGGACGGTATGAAACAGATCAATGATACGCTCGGCCATCAGGAAGGAGACCGGGCATTAATTGATATTGCACAGATCCTGAAAAAGACATTTCGTGAGTCAGATATCATTGCAAGGCATGGTGGAGATGAATTCGTGATCCTTTCTCTTGAAACCCCTGAGTTTGGAGCTGATCTGCTCGTTAACAGACTTGGAGAGCATATGCATTACCACAACAGGTATGAAAGCAGGCCATACAGTCTATCTCTAAGCATGGGTTTCGCACGGTATGACCCGGAGAACCCCATGTCTCTTCACGAATTGCTTGTTAAGGCCGACAGTATGATGTATGAAGAGAAAAGGTCACGAAAAAATTCTAAAGTCTAAGGACCACATGAATTTTGATGAGATAACTGCCCTCAAAAAGGCTTTTGCATCCGTAAAAGAGAGACAGAAGAAGAATCTTCCCGCGGATTTCGATGAAAAAATGAAAAGGCTGAAGGCTGTCCGGCAGACTTCAGTCGGGAATGAGGAACTTCTCAGATGTGCCATAAAGAAAATAGAAGATAATGGAATAAAAGTCGTTAAGGCTGATACAAAAGATGATGCAGTGAGAATCATATACCAGCAAATAGCCGATGAAAAGCTTGTCGTTAAGTCCAAATCGAATGTCACAAAGGAGATCGAACTTGCTTCTGCATTGGGATCACATGGAATTGAGGTTATTGAAACAGATATCGGTGACAGGATATTGCAGGTCCTGCAATCCAAACCTTCCCACCCGACAGGACCGGTTGCGCATCTTTCAGCAAAGACAATTGCAGAAGGTCTTTCAAAATATTACGGTAAAAAAATAGACGAAGACCCTGACGAGATTGTCAGATTTGTGCGAGATGAAATACGGGGTTATATCGAAAAAGCTGATATCGGGATAACCGGTGCGAATGCCATTACAGCAGAAGAAGGCTCGATAGTGCTTGCCCACAATGAAGGCAATATCTTTCAGGTTATACGAAGGGAAAAGCATATAGTTGTTACAGCAATCGACAAAGTCTACCCTTCGGTAGAAGACGCACTGAATATGCTGAAGGTTATCTGTTTCAATGCAACAGGTTCTCTGATTCCATCATTTATCGAAATCATCAGCGGAGTCAGTAAAACTGCCGATGTTGAAAAAAAGTTCTTCAGGGGCGTCCATTCTCCGCGGGAAATAGTACTTGTCCTGCTCGACAACAAAAGGACAGAGATGATCGGGAAAGGGTTTAAAGAACTTCTTTACTGCATTGACTGCGGGAACTGTCTCCTGCACTGCCCGATGTATAACACCATCGGGAATGAATTCGCAGAAGGGAAGTATCTTGGTGGTAAAGGACTGGCCTATAAGAGTCTGACAGATGAAGAAGTCAATAAAAAGCTTGAGTTCTGTCTGACCTGTGGAAGGTGTAGAAAAAATTGTCCTCTGTCAATTGATGTCCCTGCTGCGATCAGAAGTATCAGAAGCGACAGTCTGCCACAGGAGGCCTATTATTTCCTTAAATCCCACCTACTGTGGCTTTACTATAATCTGAGACTCAAACTCCAATAGTTATCCTGAGAAGTTAAAAGAAGGCCCGCATTCCTTCCTTGACAAATAATTTTCTATTTCTTTAAAGTAAAGACCATAGGTAACCGTTTACCGAGTAGTATGACAAAAATATACTCTGGCATAAATGACCTGGATACCCTCATAGATTCCCTCTATGTTGGAGATAATGTAGTCTGGGAAGTCGAGGCAGGCACTGCCCCGGAAGTATTTATCCTGAATTTCATAAGGCAATCTTTTTCTGAAAACCGCGATGTTATCTATGTAAGTTTCAACAAATCTCCCCAGACCATCTTGCAGAAGATAGGGGATATCCCTTCAGAGGCGAGTTTTGCACTGCTTGACTGTTTCACTTCCGGCAAGGGCAAAAATGACCGTGCCTTTACAAAATTTTATGATAACAGCGTTAATCCCCATGTCATCAAGGTTGACGATCCGAGAAACATAGATAAGTTCACATCGCTCCTTACCTCTCTGGAGGATAAATTCCAGTCAGGCGGCAGGTATATTTTCGACAGCCTCACTGGTATGCAGGACCTCTGGGGTGATGAGAACAGGACATATAAATTTTTCACTTACATTTGTCCGCTCCTTTATGATCTTGGAACTGTTGCTTACTGGATACTCGAGAAAGATGCCCACAGTCAGAAGTTCAAGGCGAATTTGCGACACATTACACAGGTGGTTCTGGAATTATATAAAAGGAAAGACAAGCTCTGGATAAAAGCCCTGAAACTTGAAGGCCGACCAAACAGAGAAGCTTTTAAACCTCATTCTTATGAAATCAGTGAAGGAACAATTACGATTACATCAGTAAAGAAAGAACCTGCGCTGGATGTCGGCAACAAGATAAAGGAATTACGGATAAAGATAGGAATGAGCCAGAAGGAACTCGCTGACAAGGTTGGACTGACCCCGAGTTTCGTCTCTCAGTTAGAAAACAACCAGATCATTCCTTCGCTGAGTTCATTTCTACTTATCTGCAATACCCTTGGCGTCAGCCTCTCTGATACATTAGAGAAAAAATCTGACGAGGCACAATGGCTCATCAGGAAAGAGAAAATATTTTCCCATCCGACTTCTAAAGAGGCCGGGATGAAAGGTTTCCGTATATTTCAAAACGGCAGTATGTCAGGAACTCTTATGGTAATAGAACCATACGCAAAAGTGAAAGGTCAGGTAATACCTACTGAAGGTAAGAAGTTGCTCTATGTTTTAAAAGGAGATGTCTCTGTAATTATAGACGGCAAAGGTGAGATACTCAGATCTGGTGATTCACTCTACCTGAAAAAAGAAGTCCCATCTCTATTGAAAAATGAAGGAGGTGATAGTGCGGAAATACTCTTAATGAGCTCTTAAACAGGGCTTATTACTTGAGGTAAACGACTCAATAGGGCAGGATTTTTTTGCCCTAAAACTTAAGTAATACTGAAATTTAACAAAATTTTGTTAAATAATACTAAACTAAGAGGAGGAAAAAACAAATGAATTACGGAAAACCGAATGCAAGCGCTGCAACAGGAACAAAAAACAGGGTACAGGACCCGGCTCCATCTTCAGGCATATGTTCAGTATGTCTTGACGGGTGTCCCGGAATATGCGAGATCGGAAAATCCTCATTCAGGGGCAGAGAGGTTTTGTATCCGCAGCCTTTTGGTAAAGTAACGGCCGGAGCTGTAAAGGAATATCCGATAGATTATTCCCACCTGAACATTCAGGGTACCTGCATTGGCGCTGTGGGCATGGATGCAGATTCGGACAAGGCACTCTTCACCAACGTTTCTACAGAAGTGACCCTCGGGAATAAACACAAGGTTCATCTGAAAGTCCCGATTTTTACCGGCGCTCTCGGGTCTACCAATATTGCAAGGGATAACTGGGAAGGTCTGGCTGTCGGTGCAGCCATTTCAGGGATTATGGTTGTCATCGGAGAGAATGTCGTCGGCATGGATCCTGATGCCGAGATAAAGAACGGTAAAGTGGTAAATTCTCCTGAACTGGCAAGAAGGGTTAAGACGTACAACGAATGGAAAGAGGCCCATGGCGCTATTATTCTTCAGCAGAATGTCGAGGATGCAAGGATCGGCTCTCCTGAATACGCGGTGGAGAAGCTTGGTGTTGAATGCCTTGAGTTGAAATGGGGACAGGGAGCAAAGAACATAGGCGGTGAGGTAAAACTGAAAACCCTCGATAGGGCGCTTGAACTAAAAAGAAGAGGGTACGTTGTACTGCCTGATCCAGAAGACAAAGTTGTCCAGAAGGCATTCAAAGAAGGCGCGTTCAAGGAATTCGAGAGACATTCAAGGCTCGGCATGGTTGAATACGAGAGTTTCATGAAGAGTGTTGAATATCTCAGGAAAATCGGGGCTAAATTCGTTTCTCTCAAGACAGGAGCCTACAGGGTTGCAGACCTCGCGAGGGCGATGAAGTTTGCGTCAGATGCAGAGATAGACCTTCTTACCATTGATGGCGCGGGTGGCGGGACAGGCATGAGCCCGTGGAGAATGATGAACGAATGGGGAATTCCTACCATCTACCTCGAAGCGCTTGCATATAAGTTCGCCGAAGAATTGAGGGCAAGAGGCAAATATGTGCCGAACCTTGCTATTGCAGGTGGATTCTCACTTGAAGATCATGTATTCAAGGCAATTGCTATGGGTGCTCCGTTTGTTAAGGCGGTTTGCATGGGACGTGCCACCATGATACCTGCTATGGTCGGTAAGAATATCGGGAGGTGGATGCACGAAGACAAACTTCCTCCTGAAATAAAGAAATACGGTGACACAGCTGAAAAGATATTTGTGAGTGCCGAAACATTAAAGTCGAAGTATGGTAAAGCCTACAAGAAGATTCCTCTCGGCGCAATGGGCATGTACACATTCTGTGACAGATTGCAGATCGGCCTTCAGCAGCTTATGGCTGGTGCAAGGAAGTTCGCACTCCAGTACATCGACAGGTCTGACCTCGTATCATTAACAAAAGAAGCAGCCGAGGTAACAGGAATTCCTTATGTAATGGAGTCAGATTTGGAAGAAGCTGACAGGATACTTTTTGGTCTTGAAGAGACAGTGAAAGGCATAGTGTAACTTTGAACAAGGCGGGGATACGATTTTTGTATCCCCGCTTATAAAACTAATAACAATAATCAAAAGGAGTGTATTTTTTCATGACCAAGACGATGATGTCAATACTGAGGGTCCTCGACAAACAGCCTGAGAGAATAGTAGGCGCCAGAGAAATATCAAGACAACTGAAAATGCACGGTGTAGAACTCATGGAAAGAACCGTGAGGTATCACCTCAAAATCCTCGATGAGAGAGGTTTAACAAAAGTATTCGGCAAGGAAGGTAGAATGATAACCCAGAAAGGCAAAGAAGAACTCGCTCAGTCTCTGGTATCTGAAAAAGTCGGATTTATTATCAGTAAAATTGAGACCCTGTCGTATCTGACAGACCTTAACCTTGATACGCAAGAGGGAAACATAATCCTCAATATCTCCTATTTCCCCGAGGAAAAACTGAAGGAAGCAGTTAAAATCATGAAACCCGTCTTCTTATCTTCATATGTGATGTCTAATAAAGTTGTTTTGAAGAGAGGAGGGGAAAAGATAGGAGATGTCACAGTTCCAGAAGGACAAGTCGGATTCGGTACCATATGCAGTGTAACTATTAACGGCATTTTCCTTAAAAATGGAATACCGGTTGCATCAAAATTCGGCGGGGTACTCCAGATCAATTCTGAGCCGGTGCGCTTCACTGCACTGATTGGTTATGAAGGCTCTTCGCTTGACCCGCTTGAGATATTCATCAAGAGCAGGATGACTGATGTCTCGGGTGCTGTAAAGAATCATTCAGGAAAGATACTTGCAAGCTTCAGAGAGATACCAATTGTCAGCATCGAAAAGGCTGCTCAAGTAAGAGAAAACCTGAAAGAAAAAGGTATAGGTGGCATCCTGTTAATAGGAAATCCCAACCAGCCTCTCCTTGAAATGCCTGTGAGTATGGACAAAGCCGGAATGATCATAGTAGGTGGTCTTAACCCTATCGCAGCACTTGAAGAGGCAGGCATTCCGAGCATCAGCAAGGCAATGTCAACGCTCTATAAATTTTCAGACCTGATCGGATTCAAGGAACTTCTGTAAAAACGCTTAATCAGCCAAACTATTTACTCCTGTATAAGTAATGTCCTCGCACCCTGCATAAACCAATTCCCCCTTTTTTTAATCAAAAGAATTCCTCGAAGCTCAGCTTCGGGGTTCCCAATTATTCCCTCCCCCTTGAGGGGGGAGGGTTAGGGTGGGGGTGTTTGATGAAAATGTTTTCAACACCCTCCCCTTAATCCCC
>JBAQLU010000128.1:0-4771 GCA_049302065.1 Thermodesulfovibrionales bacterium | reverse complement strand
GCCATATCTTAAATATTAATAGTTAATATCTAATGGCTAATTTAATCATAAACCATTGACCATTAGCCATTGAACTACCACCTGAAGTGAGCGAAAGCCCTGTTCGCTTCTGCCACTCTTTCCATATCCTGGCGTTTCTTGACTGCAACTCCTTCTCCTTTTGAAGCATCGATAATCTCGGTCGCAAGTTTCTCGGCAAAGGTGTGAAACTCGGAATTTGAACGCGAGCGGGCTGCCATAATCATCCACCTGATTCCCAAAGACTCCCTTCTCGGACCGCGAACGCTCATGGGAACCTGATAAGCCGCTCCGCCGACTCTTCGGGGACGAACCTCCATTGTGGGTTTTATATTCTCCAAGGCTTGACTATAAACTTTCAAGCCATCTTCCCCTGTTTTTTCTTTAATTATTTCAAAAGCTCTGTAGACTTCCTTTTGGGCAACGCTTTTTTTCCCATCCAACATACACCTGTTTATCAGCTTTGTAACAATCTCGCTTTTATAAATAGGGTCTGGTTCGACTGTCTTTATTCTTGTAGCTCCTCTTCTTGCCATATAATTTAGCCTTCGACCTTTACAGAAACGCTTTCTCCTGGTGTCGCGACTTCCGCTTTTGGTCGGGCGGCTGCTTCTTTCTTTGCTCCATACCTACTTCTTGCCGATTGTCTTCCGACAACTCCGGTTGTGTCGTACTTTCCTCGGACCACATGATACTTTACTCCCGGAAGGTCTTTAACCCTTCCTCCGCGGACCAAAACTATCGAATGCTCCGCAAGTTCATGGCCTTCGCCGGGAATGTATGCCGTAACTTCCTGTTTATTTGAAAATCTTACCCTTGCAACCTTCCTCAAGGCTGAATTTGGCTTTTTTGGAGTCATTGTTCGAACCGAAAGCACAACTCCTCTTTTAAATGGTGAAGAAATTTCCGAAAACTTCCTTTCTTTTGAACTAAACCAGCGCCTAAGAGCCGTTGTTTTAGTCTTCTTAGTTATGGCTTTTCTTCCTTTTCTAACCAGTTGTGAAACTGTTGGCATTATTTACTAACCTCCGTAAGCATCATTGCCCTTTCGGCCGTAACCGGGATAAGGCGTCCTATAATAACATTCTCCTTAAGTCCTATCAATTTATCTTCTTTTCCATAGAGAGAGGCTTCGGTTAAAACATCCGTTGTCTGTTCAAAAGATGCCGCCGAAAGCCAGCTCTCTGTTTTTAAGGCTCTTCTTGTAATACCAAGAATTACCTGTTGAGCGCTGGACGGTTCTCCCCCTGCTGCCAAAACCTTTTCGTTTTCTTCCTCGAAAGTAGACTTACCAATTATATCTCCGGGTAAGAAAGGTGTATCTCCGGGTGTTATTATTTTGACTTCGTCGCTCATTTTTCTGATCATAACTTCAAAATGTCTGTCGTTTATGGGAATTCCCTGCGATTCATAAACTTTTTGAATCTCGCTGACCAAGTATTCCTGAGCCTGCTTAAGGCCTCTGATTGAGAGAATTTCTTTTATGTCGAGTGAGCCTTGTGCCAATTGGGTTCCTGCATCAATTAATTGTTTGTCTTCGACCGCCAGCTTTATGGTTTTGGGAATAAGATATTCTCTTTCCTCTTTGACCTTTGAACCGACCGAGGTAACGGTTACCATCCAACCTTCGTCGGTTTCGGCGATTCTTACTCTGCCGGGAATTTCCGAAAGAGGAGAAAGAATTTTCGGAACTCTGGCTTCGAATAATTCCTCTACCCTAGGAAGTCCTTGAGTAACATCCAGCCCTACAATTCCGGCTGCGTGTTTGGTTTTGAGTGTAAGCTGTGTTCCAGGCTCCCCGATTGATTGTGCCGCGACGACCCCCATGGGGGAACCTATTTGAACCATATCTTTTGTTGAAAGATCCCATCCGTAACACTTGGCACACATCCCGTAACGCGCAGCACAGGTTAAAGGAGAGCGAATATCAACCGCGACAATTCCGACGGCATCTATCTCTGCCGCGTTTGCCTCCGTGATTACACTCCCTTTTTCCACTACTGTCTTGTTTCCTTTGGGAAGAATAATATCTTTTGCGGCTATTCTTCCAAAAATTCTCTGTGCAAAAATATTCGGCCTGGAGCCTTTGCTTATTGTTATGAAATCTTTGGTTCCGCAGTCATCCATCCTTATAATTACATCGTGGGCAACATCTACCAATCTTCTCGTTAGATACCCTGCGTCGGCCGTCTTAATGGCGGTATCGGTTAGGCCTTTTCTTGAACCTCTGGAAGAAGTTACGTATTCAAAAACCGAAAGTCCTTCTCTAAAGTTGGATTTGATTGGAAGTTCAACAATCTTTCCCAGAGGATCAACAACCAAACCTCTTATTGCGGCCAGCTGCTTAACTTGGTCACGAGATGTCCGACCGACTTTTGCGTCAATAACAATCTTAATTGGATTTGTCGCGTCAAAGGCTTCCCAAGTTTTATCCGCCAAATCCTCGGAAACTTCTATCCAAACTTCCTGGGAAAGCCTCTTTTTCTCCTCCGCCGTAATAAGTCCCTGAGCAAAATTGTTTTCTATTTCCGTAATTCTTGCTTCAGCTTCATCCAAAAACTCTTTTTTCTCCGGCAAAATCTGTGCATCGAAAATTCCGAAAGAAATTCCGGAAAGAGTTCCGCCCCTAAAGCCCAAATCTTTGATATCGTCAACCATCTGAACGATTCTGTCTTTATCGACAATCGAATATGCCTGGGTGAAAAGCTTCTTTATAACTGAGGATGTGACGGCTTCATTGACATAGCCAAAGCCTTCGGGTAAAACCTCATTGAAGAAAATTCTTCCGACCGTTGTCTCAACCTTCTCGTTGCCAAAACTTACGCATATTTTTTGTCTAAGCTCAAGTTTGCCGGTCTGGTAGGCAAATATTGCTTCGTCTTTATCCGAAAAAATGGTTTCAAAAGGCTTAAGCCGTGGGTCGTCGCTGGTCAAATAGTAAACACCGAGGGCCATTTCTTTAGATGCCGGGGTGGCAACCGGAGAGCCGTCCGAAGGTCTAAGTAAATTGTTCGACGGAAGCATTAAGTTTTTAGCTTCCTCTATGGCCCTTGAGGAAAGCGGGACATGAACAGCCATCTGGTCTCCGTCAAAATCGGCGGCAAAGCCTGAACAAACCGCCGGATGAAGCCTAATTGCACTTCCTTCAATAAGAACAGGGTAAAATGCCTGAATTGAAAGCTTGTGCAAAGTTGGAGCACGATTAAGTAGAACCGGATGGTTCTTGGTTATTTCTTCAAGTATGTCAAAAACCTCGGGAGGTCTTCTTTCAAGCATATTCTTGGCACTTTTAACATTGGGTGCAATTCCTTGAATTATCATTTCCCTTAGGACAAACGGCTTAAACATTTCAAGCGCCATTTCTTTAGGAAGACCGCACTGGGTAAGCTTAAGCTCCGGTCCAACTATAATTACACTTCTTCCCGAATAATCGACTCTTTTGCCCAAAAGGTTTTGTCTAAATCTTCCCTGTTTTCCTCTGAGCATGTCGGAGAGTGAACGCAAAACCTGCTTGCCCCTTCCCTTTCTGGTTGCCTTTCTCTGCGAGGCGTCAATCAAAGAATCTACCGCCTCCTGAAGCATTCTTTTTTCGTTTCTTAAAATAATTTCAGGCGCTCCCAAAGAAATCAGATGCTTTAAGCGGTTATTTCGGTTTATCACTCTCCTATATAGGTCATTTAAATCGCTTGTTGCAAAGCGGCCTCCCGAGAGCTGAACCATAGGCCTTAAATCCGGAGGAAGAACAGGAACGACCCTCATTACCATCCATGTGGGTTCGACTTTGGCTCTTCTTAAACCATCGATTAGTTTTAATCTCTTGGAAAGCTTTATGTAGCGTGCAGAAGAACCTTTGGCTTCGTCCAGTTCTTTTCTTAAACCAGCCGCTAATTCTTCAAGACTCACTTTTTCTATGGCCGAAAGAACCGCATCGGCACCCATTTTTACCGTCACAAACTCCGCCGCTCCATGGTTGGCCATCTCGTCGTATTCTTCCTCGGTAAGAACGCTCAGGGGCTTAACCGACCTGACTATTGTCAGTAAATTCTCGAAAAGCTGGCCCGTTTTTTCTATAGTGCCTTTTTCCTCTTCGGACAGTGCGGTTTCCTTTTTTCTTAAATCCAAATCAATCTCGCTTGTTGCCAAGGAAAGCTGTTCTTTATCTTTAATCTTGTTCTTAATTTTCTCTTTTGCCTTCTCGGCCTCGAGCTTTAGTTGTTCGTGTCTTTCGACAAACCCTCCAGAAACTTCTTTCTCTCTCTCGGACTTAATTTGCTCAAGAATCTTGATGGCATCTTTTCTTCCTTTTTCGTCAACCTCGCTGACTAAATATCTTGCAAAATAAATTACTTGTTCTATTGCTCTGGGGGGAATTCCCAAAAGAAGAGAAATCTTAGAAGGTGCTCCCTTAAAGAACCAGACATGAACAACGGGAGTTGCCAAGGTAATATGGCCCATTCTCTCGCGTCTGACTCTTGATTGGGTAACTTCAACTCCGCACTTGTCGCAAACAACTCCTTTATATCTAATTCTTTTATACTTTCCGCAATAACACTCCCAATCTTTTGTGGGTCCAAAAATTCTTTCGTCGAAAAGTCCGTCTTTTTCGGGTTTTAGCGTGCGGTAGTTTATGGTTTCCGGCTTGGTAACTTCTCCACGAGACCATTTCCTGATATCTTCAGGCGAAGCCAGTTTGATTATTAAGCTTTTAAAATCCGCCAGTGTTTTAAGGTCTGTTAAGGGGTCCATTTTATGC
>JBAQLU010000127.1:0-1503 GCA_049302065.1 Thermodesulfovibrionales bacterium | reverse complement strand
GGTTAACTTCTCCTGCTAGCACTAAATTTCATCTTTGCGAGCAAAAAGGATTACTTATTCATTCAGTAGGAGTAACCCATACTCTCTTAGAATTAAAAAATGCTTTAATGAAAAATATTTCCGATGAATCTTGTGTAATCGTTGGGCTATTTCATGATCTTGGGAAAATTGGTACTTTTAATAAAGCATTATATATAAAAAATAAAGATACCTATGTATATAATGAAAAGGTGGTAAGTATGGGACTTGCAGTAAGAAGTCTCTACTTAGTATCCCAGTATATAACTTTAACCGATGACGAAGCCCAGGCAATTACATACCATGATGGTCAATATATTTCAGAAAATAAAGTAGTAGCTCACAAGGAAAGACCTCTTACTCTTCTATTACATTATGCTGATTACTGGACAGCTCATATGTATGAAGATGAAAATAGGAGAAAAGAACTACTTTAAAAAATAAAAATGGAGGTACTGTTTTGGAAAAATATGATGGATTTAAATTAAATTCTTTATTTTATTCTGAAATTTCAAGTAATTCTATGATATATGAAATATTTTATAGTCATAAAAAAATTGTTAAAGAATTTTTAAAAAATCTTTTTGGTTTAACTATAGATAAAAATATTACTGTTATAAAAGAAAAGAAATATCCTCAGCAGGGCATTTACTGATGATGAGAAATATGAATTATAAAAGATTACGTAAAAATTATTCTTAATAAAATCATGGCAAATATATTCTTAGGTATAGATGGGTGCAGGGCTGGTTGGGCTGTTGTTGAAATAACATTCACCTCCAATTTAGAATCATGGGAGTTTTATATATTATTCCCAACAATAAAAAACTTATTTGAGAAATATTCTGAGTACAACAGTAACTCTGGCTATAATTTCAAACTGCCCAAAGCAATTTTCAACCCAGATATCAGCCAAATACCCAACAAAATCCTGATTGATATTCCAATAGGTTTAAAAAAATCCGGTCCTGAAGAAAGAAAATGTGACAAGGATGCAAAGGTGTTTCTTGGACCAAAAAGGGGTTCCTCTGTTTTCAGAGCCCCGGCAAGAAAGACAGTATACTGTAATGAAGGCTATAAAGAAGCAAGCAATATTAACTTTAATTTAATAGGTAAAAAAATATCCAAACAAACCTTTCATATCTGTAAAAAGATAAGAGAAGTTGATGAGTTTATAAACTCAATAAAATCAAATTCTGCTTCAACTAATATTATGCACGAAAGCCACCCAGAGGTCGTTTTTAAATCTCTGGCTGGCACTCCCCTTTCATATTCTAAAAAGACAAAGGCAGGTTTCAATGAAAGACTAAGTATAGTAAAGACATTTAACAGCTCAATAGAATCTTTCCTTGATGGGATCTATAAAAACTTTAGAAAATATGAGGTCCAACCTGATGATATGCTGGATGCCTCTGTCCTTGCAATTGCAGCAAAAAATATTTATCTAACAGGAAAAATTACTAGACTCCCTGAAGAACCCGAGCT
>JBAQLU010000126.1:0-78226 GCA_049302065.1 Thermodesulfovibrionales bacterium | reverse complement strand
GTGGAAATTTACTCGGAAAGATATGGACCGTCTTATGGCAAAAATAAAAACGCCGTGGGTCGAACAATATCGGCTCGCTGCATAGTATAAAAATACGTTAGCGTATTTATGAACCAGAGTACTAAGTTTGCATTTCTGCTAGCAACATTTTATTGATCCAAAAAATCCTTTCAACAGTTTTGCAATCTTAGTAATAACGTCCCCTTTTTGCTTTTTGTTGCGCAACTTTCCCAAAATCCCTCTTTAAGTCTTTGTTAAGCGCACTAACATCCATAATGTATTCTAGATATTCGGATAGCCTCGTTTATATAATCTTCGGAAATAGGAAAACCATGACTATGCTCAAGACGAATTCGATATAGAATGTAGGAATCAAGATGCAATGGCTTTGGCATTTCTCCGCTTACTACAGATGAGCGATGAGCTTCGATCCGCTGAAAGATTTCCTGATCCGAAACACCTTTCTTCTTTAGCACAGCGTAAGTTTCTACGATTGCGACAATAGTGCTTTCTGGCAACCCAGCAAGCTGTATCATTCCAAGCGAATCAATCATATGTTCATTAAAACCCATTGCATTAGCCATAGGGTCATCGCGTACCCTTTGTTTTGCAAGACTACGAATGAGATCGTTCTTACTATATCCTACACCGCCAAACAATGATTTCCATAAACCCATTACTATTCCTCCTCGTGCCTATATTTCCTCTTAACCTTCCCTTGAAGGAGCCAGACGGATATTGTCCCAGTATTTGAGTGCATCGTTAAGCAAGCTTTTAGCTGCTTTTATTAATTCTATAGGAGGGTAAGAAGAAATGTGATCCCCTGCGTAGCGTAGATTAGACGGATACCGTGATGCTCTTTCGTCAGTTAGCATAGTTCTAACTGTAGGTTCATAAAATCCCGCCGTTGTTTGATCACAACCTATATGACTCGCTGGATACCATTCATAAATATTATTTCCAACTTCACTATAAGTTCCGACTTCGACAAAGAATGGTTGAAACATTTTTTCAAAATCATGCGAGCATGCTTTAATGTCTTGTATGGGTTTTCCAGCTTTTTCTAATAGAGCTTTCAGCGTGATTTCACATGATAAGTGACACAGATAAAGAATAGTCTGTAATTTATCAAATTCATCGCCTTCATCATCAAAAATAAATTGAGCAGCCTCAATTAATTTTTCACTGAACCCTAGATTAAATACTGGCATAAGAGCTTCTCCTTTCACGACCTCATATTTGCGTTAGTTACACCGTCTTGATGTCGTTACTTCGGAAAATTTGCTTCATTTTGTCTAGTCAATGCTCATCTTTTTCTTATTGTCTTATACCTTTGTTGATATTTCTTCCAGTTTTTTAATAAACGGCTCAAATATTTGTTTACGAACAATTCCCTTCTTTACCCAATCTTCTTGAATCGGCTTCAACTTATCCTCTTGAAATACACGCGCTTTTCCAACATCAGTTTGATAAAGCCCAAAAGCAAACCAATATGCAATAGTTAAAGCTGCTTCATAAATACTATATTTATCAGCATATGCAACATCCAACATACCAAGTATTTTCATTGGGCCTACTTCATCTAAATCGATGCCAAACGCTGGTAACATAGCTGCAACATCACCATTATAACGCCTGCGACGGTTGAAAAACATGATAGCCTCCTTTAGAACCATCAAAAATGTTTTTCCATTCCAACTGTCTTTTGCTTTTACTACTTGTTGTACTCAGCACCATTATATCAGGTTTCTATGGAGTGGACTACAAGAAGGAGCAAACCGAGGCCAGAAATCTCTCGCTGCGCTGAATACTATGTGTTATGTGGTGCTTCAAGTTGACTCCTTGGTGCGTTGACTCCAGGAAGAATTGAATCATTTTTTAGTACAGTAAAAATGTAGTAAATTTATAGCAGAATATATCCGAATGTACAGAAAATAGGCAATCATGTATAAATAACAGAATTGCAAATTACCTCTAAAATTCAATATGTTAAGCAAATATCCAGGCCAGAAGCCACTTTGCTGATTATTAGTCCAATCAATTCCTACACTGCAAAACAGGTAACTATCTGGTAATGAAGATACGCACAAAAACCCTTTGGTGTGAGCCGGAGGATATCGTTTTTCTCTCCGGGGGATTTTGCCAGTTCATTGCGGATTTCTGCAAGACGATGTTTGCTGAGCCTGTAACGCCTGCCCAGATCTTCTGATGTCAGTGCTAATGCCGGAGCAGGGTCGACAGACATTATGCTCCAGCCTGCCTTCTCAAGAAACCTGCAGAGTTGTTTGCTGGTTGGATACCACTTGCCGGTTCCCATGCAGTCATAGAGCCTGTTAAGGCACCGGGCTCCACTGGTAGAATTGAAGCATGCAGTCTGATGCACAAAGAACTCGCCATGTTTCATCTGAGAGCGCAGATGACGCAATAAGGGCATCAGACCTCCCTTGCCAAAATAATGGAGAGCAGACCTCATAATGAAAAGAAACCTTTTGTCTCCCGGGTCTATGTCTGAACGTCTGAATTCGGTAATTGACCGGCGCACAGACAGGATACGGCTGTGATGTGTTACATTAAACTGTTTTTGCGAAACATCAAGATTCACGAGACGTATCCCGGGGTTTGAGCAGCGTTTAATCAGCTCGTGAAGCACAAATCCTGTGCCTCCCCCAAGGTCGACAATAACCCCTGGTTTCGAAACATCAATAGCTTTCTGTACGAACTCGATGAAGGGATCTGCAATTGCAGGATCCGAAAAATAGCCGCCATGCATCGTGTCCCACTGTTGTCCATGGACACCTGATTCTTTGCTGACCGGATTACATCCCACTATATGTTGCTGTCTGACTACAGCTTCTCTTTGAGGAGTTTATATTCTATGCTGTCAACAAGCGCCTGATATGATGCTTCGATAATATTCTCTGAAACACCGACTGTTCCCCACCGTTTCTCATCATCCCCTGATTCAACGAGTACCCGTACCTTTGCAGACGTACCCTTGCCTGCTGTAAGCACGCGCACCTTATAATCATGGAGCTTCACATTTTTCAACTGGGGATAGAACTTATCGAGCGCCTTTCTCAGTGCATGATCAATTGCATTCACAGGGCCGTTTCCGGTTGCAGCAGTATGCTCTATATGGCCTCCGACTTTAACCATGATCGTTGCTTCGCTGAAAGCTTCTTCGCCCTCTCTTCTCTTCTCAACAATGATCCTGAATCCGATCAGGTCAAAGAATCTTTTATGGAGTCCGAGCGCCTTTTTCATAAGGAGCTCAAATGATGCCTCTGCTCCCTCAAACTGAAATCCTTCGTTTTCAAGATTCTTCAGCGTAGTCACGATACCCTGTATTTGAGGTGAATCAGGATCAAGATGGATCCCGAACTCTTCCGCCTTCCGCAATATATTGCTTCTGCCTGCAAGGTCTGATATCAGGACCCGCTGGGAATTGCCGACAAGGTCAGGTTTTATGTGTTCATATGTTTCAGACCTTTTCCTGACGGCGCTGACATGCATACCTGCTTTATGGGCAAAAGCGCTGTCTCCTACAAAGGGCTGCCGCTTGAAATGCCTCATATTGGCTATCTCGTTCACAAACCTCGAGACATCCCTCAATCTCCTCAGCTGTTCAGCGCTGATGCAGTTCATCCCGAGCTTCACCTGCAAATTGGGAATTATCGAGCAGAGGTTTGCATTTCCGCACCTTTCACCAAGTCCGTTCAGCGTGCCCTGCACATGAGATGCGCCGCATTCGACCGCTATCACTGAATTTGCAACAGCGCACTCCGAGTCATTATGTGCATGGATCCCGAGGGGTATACGCACATCTTTTTTGATCTCATTGATAATTCTCTTCAGATCATCCGGGAGTGTCCCCCCGTTTGTATCGCAAAGCACAAGACAGTCCGTCCCAGCATCCTGCGCAGCAAGAATGCACTTTAGAGCATACTTTGGATTATCCTTGTACCCGTCAAAAAAATGCTCTGCATCATAAAAAAGAGTCTCAACATTTTTTTTCAGATAGGAAACTGAATTATGAATAATATCCAGGTTCTCGTTTAATGATATCTTCAGCGCCTCTTTGACATGAAAATCCCAGGTCTTTCCGAATATGGTAATAATTTTTGCCCTTGAATCAAGCAGCGCCTTTATCAGTGAATCTTCATGAACTTTGTGCCTCGGCCTGTGCGTACTACCGAATGCAACAATATTCGACGTTTTCAGTTTTACTTTTTTTACTTTTTTGAAATATTCGATATCCTTCGGGTTGGCTCCGGGCCATCCGCCCTCAATGTAATGCACACCGAGTTCATCAAGCTTCAGGGTAATCCTGAGCTTATCCTCGACAGAAAAAGAGACATCCTCTGCCTGTGCCCCGTCTCTTAAAGTTGTATCATATATTTCGATCCTGCGCATGGTTATTTTTTCCTCTCTACAACCTACTTTTTCCTTTTCTTTTGTCCCTTTTCTTTCGCATCTGCTCCAAGATCAAAGGCGTCATGAAGCACCCTCACTGCAAGCTCTGTATATTTTGAATCAACAATGCAGGATATCTTTATCTCTGAAGTGCTTATCATCATGATGTTGATATTATGCTTTGCGAGCGCCCCGAACATTGTTGCTGCAACACCGGAATGAGTCCTCATGCCGACTCCGATAATAGAGACCTTTGCTATATCTTCTCTCAGCTTGACAGATTTTGCGCCGAGTTCAGAAACAACCTCCTCGGTGATCTTCATCGCTTTTTTACTGTCTGTCTTTGGAACCGTAAATGATATATCAGTCGCTTTTCCGTCACCGCTGACATTCTGCACAATCATGTCTACGATTATGTTTGCATTAGCTATTGCATTGAAGAGTCCTGCTGCGACACCCGGCCTGTCATGAACCCCGCTTGCCGTTATCTTTGCCTGATTCTTGTCATAGGCAACACCTGATAACACAACCTTTTCCATATCTTCATCCTCCTTAACAACGAGAGTACCGGGATTATTATTGAAACTCGACCTTACAACAACAGGAACATCGTACTTTTTTGCAAATTCGACTGACCTGGTCTGCAGCACTTTTGCGCCAAGGCTTGCAAGTTCCAGCATCTCCTCATATGAAATCTTATCGAGTTTTTTTGCCTCAGGCACAATATTGGGGTCTGCCGTATACACACCATCAACATCAGTATAGATCTCACAGAGGTCTGCATCAAGCGCAGCTGCAACTGCAACAGCCGTCAAATCAGACCCGCCCCTTCCGAGCGTAGTCACTTCAGAAGTCTCTGTTACCCCCTGGAAGCCTGCGATAACCGGGATTATTCCTTTATCCAATGCCTTCTTCACCCGTTCTCCGGTTATCCTCTCTATCTTTGCCGTTGTATGGGCTTCATCCGTGACAATCCCCACCTGTCTGCCGGTAAAAGACATTGATTTATGACCCAGTTCATTGATTGCAATCGCTGTCAGTGCAGCGCTTATCCTTTCTCCTGAAGAAAGGAGGAGATCCATTTCCCGTCCGACCGGGTTTGAGGATGCCTGATTTGCAAAACCGATAAGCTTGTCTGTCTCGCCTGACATCGCAGACACAATGACAACCACATTGTTGCCCTGTCTTTTTGTATCAACCACACGTTTTGCAACAGCCTTTATCCTCTCAATACTCCCGACTGATGTGCCTCCGTATTTTTGTACTATAAGCATTACCTAAGAACCTCTTTCCTCAATAGTATTAGTCTATTGCCTTCTATAACAATCCAGATTCTATATTATATAGTGAACTTTTATTTCCAGTGGCCGGGTATCCATCGTCCGGCCGGACCACGATGCGCCGGCACCCACTTTTTTCCGTGAGGCGGCGACCCTTTCCAGTGACCCGGCACCCATTTATTACCTTTCCAGTGGCCCTGTACCCACTTGGCACCCGTGCCGGGTGATTGTATCGCCTCCCAGTGGCCCGGCACCCAGTGACCGGCAATATTTACATTTTTTTTATGATGTGCCGGAACCCAATGTCCGGGAATCCATTCAGCATCAGGTGGAGGAGGTGTTTCTATGATCCATTTGCCCTCTCTCCAAATGTAAGGAGCGTCTCCTGGAGGAGCAGCCACCAGCATCCATTCTGCACCGGCTTCAACCCAGACTTTGCCGGGCGGAGGCGCTTCCGACGGCACAGCCAGAGCATACCCATTAAGAAAGATAAACAATGATGCAAATGCTATTGCTAAGTTTATAAGCCTTTTCATAGTATCCTCCTTTTTCAAAAAACGAATTTATTAGATTATAACAAAAATGTTCCCAAATGTATGGTGATAGTCTAACCTATATTATTCATAGCGCACTCTATTCCAATGATTTGTTATTCTTAACGTATGTTTGCACACACCCCTTAATCCCCTCTTTTTAGAGGGGAAACACAAAGTAACCTCCCCTCTAAAAAGACAGGCTGGGGGTGTGTTATTATAAATGCAGCAAAATGCAGATTACACTCTCAACAGGCAAAAAAATTGATGTGCATAAAAGCGAAAATTTGCTGCAGACTTTCAAACAGCAGGAAATATATCTTGCTGCCTCATGTGGCGGAAAAGGGATATGCGGTAAATGCCGCATTAAGATACTCGAGGGGAAATATAAGACAGAATCGACCGGCAAACTTGCCCCGTCTGATCTCCAATCAGGAATAACTCTCGCATGCCAGACATTCCCGGATGGAGATATGGTCATCGATATCCCCAGGGAATCGAGACTTATTGTAGGAGATGCAATTGAGATCTCAAGATCAAAAGATCTTGCCGGACTGCTCCGGTCCATGGATGGGGTTATCTCTCCGCTTATAAAATGGATTACCCTTAACATTCCTCCCCCCACTATTGACAACAACGTAAGCGACCTTGAACGGCTTAAGAAAGCCCTTGAGGAAAAAGGGTTGCATGGGATGAGATTTTCTCACGGCTTTGTTTCATCTTTGGCTCATACATTGAGGGATGCCGGCTGGAAGATCAATCTTGGATATACTCATGGCCCTGAGGCCGTTTGCATATCCCGTATTGAAAACAAAAAAAGATTCGGCATTGCAGCAGATGTGGGTACAACTACAGTAGTTGTATACCTCGTTGATCTTTCTGATGGAACTCTCGTTGATGTCGGTTCAACCTACAATTCTCAGATCCGGCATGGAGATGATGTCATTACGAGAATAGTTTACGCAACTGAGGAAAATGGGATTGCAGAACTAAGAGACGCAGTCGTTACTGATATTAATAACCTGATAGCCACCTTGGTTGAAAGACATAACATAATGGTTGAAGATATTGAGTCAGCAGTGATTTCCGGCAATACAATCATGTCTCACTTCTTCTGGTCCATCAATCCTGAATATATAAGGGAAGAGCCGTATACTCCATCACTGAATACCTTCCCTGTATGGAAGGCCTGCACAGCCGGGCTGAACATCAATAAGCCGGCTCCTGTTTATACAGTCCCCTGTGTTGCAAGCTACGTCGGAGGAGATATAGTCGCAGGTGTTCTCGCTTCAAAAATGCACAAGAGAAGTGAAATATCTCTCTTTCTCGACATCGGTACAAACGGAGAGATCGTTCTCGGCAATAATGAATGGCTTGTGACTGCTGCATGCTCTGCCGGACCGTGTTTTGAAGGAAGCGGCATAAGGCATGGCATGAGGGCAACAGAAGGGGCTGTGGAGTCCATAAAAATCGATCCCCGGACATTTGAACCTGAACTTGGAGTAATAGGCAGCGGGAAACCGGTCGGGATATGCGGGTCGGGCATGATAGACGCAATAACAGAATTGTTCCTGTCAGGCGTCATCGATCAGAAAGGCAGACTTCTGAGAGAAATCAAAACAGACAGGATCAGAGAGGGCTTCGAAGGGCCCGAGTTCTTGTTTTACAGGGATGAACGCAGGGAAATTGTCCTTACAGAGGTTGACATAGAAAATATCATCAGGGCAAAGGCAGCAATCTATGCAGGGATTTCTCTCATGCTGAAGAAGGTAGGCATTGTACTCGACGATGTTGAACGTGTGTATATCGCCGGCGGCTTTGGAAATTATCTCAACATTGAAAGGGCGATTATCATCGGCATGTTGCCTGATATAGCGAGAGAAAAATTCATATTCCTCGGCAACACTTCCATTGCAGGCGCTTACCTCTGTCTCCTATCGGACAAGATGAGGAAAGAAGCAGAAGAGATAGCTCTCAGGATGACAAATATTGAACTCTCTGTCTCAAGGAGGTTCATGGACGAATACATGTCCGCCCTTTTCCTCCCGCATACGGATATAAAACTATTCCCTACAGTAGAGAAATTATTGAGGAAATGAGCATTGTTATTTAGTGTATACTCACAACAATTTCACACACTCATTCCGATATAAATCTGCCAACAAATATAGACGATTTTACATATCCGTTAAGGGGCATCCAGAACATGCCCTTTGAGTGTTAGAGGCATAACTTTTATACCGAAATATGCGCCACTTATTTCTTCATCAAAGTAGCACAGGGAATAATCCTTATTTGATGTAGAGTACGATTGTAAATGTTGAATTTGAACGAGCTTGGGAATTTAGAATTATTGATAAAACAGTGCAGCATTTTCTTTCTGGGTCGTCAAAAGTCAATAGTCAAGCCCGACCACATGACCTACCCAACTTGGCAAGATAGAATAAGATTGCAACAAAGAAGCGAATAATCCCCAAACGACCAAATAACCTACTGTCCGGCACGTACCGGCCAAACATAATAAGCAAAAAGTTCGATATCGCTCTTGTAGCGGCCTCGCACGTCGCCATCATACATATTAACAAGCCATGCGTCAACAGTCTGCTCCGCCATTGTAGTAGACGTCCAGTAGCGTGTCGACTGTACATTTATGAAACCCTGTCCATTCAACCATTTCTCCTCTATTTCTGAAACCTCCTTACCTGCATTCACAAGGCTTTCAAGCTCGTTCACATTGGGAAGTCGCCAGTCATAGTGACCGCATAAACCAGCACCACTATTTATAGAAGCAATGTAATCCAGAGCTTGCTGCCATTCCTTTGGTCCTTTTGGAAGGTTAGCATTCTTAGCCCAAATCAAACCTGTAAGGTTGTCAGTTACGCAATCACCACTGACAGTAAACCTTGGATTTGGCCATGCAACTCCTGCACGAATTTCTCCATCCTGACCTGTTCCGGTGCAACTAATCTCAGTGCCTGATGTGTTAAAACACTTTGTCTGCCCTGTCTTACTCAAATTTGACTCGGCACGTACCGGCCAAACAGGGCCGCTTCCATGGCCCTTACCAAGGTCTTCCACCCTTCCACTCCATGTAACAATGACCCACGCATAATCGGTCGGACCCATGCACGTAGTAGACGACCAGTAGTAGGCCCAATACAAATTGACAAATGGGTTGTCTACAGGCAAAGGAGGATTATATTGTGTGTAGTCAACCAGGCTTCTCAGCTCTTTTATGTTGGGGAGGCGCCAGTCATTGTAGCCACATAAACCAGCACCACTATTCATAGATGCTACATAGTCAAGAGCCGATTGCCATGTCATTTCTCCAGCAAGATTAGCGTTCTTTGCCCACATCAAACCTGTAAGGTTGTCAGTTACACAATCACCACTGACAATAAACCTTGGAACTGGCCATACCACTCCTATCTGCAGCTCTCCATCATCCCCTGCATAATAGCTTATTGTTTGTCCTGTCTTGGGAAGGTTAATTGTAATGGTAACACTCGCACTCTGGCTTTCCGAGACATTGCCGGCTGCGTCCTTTGCCCATGCATATAGCGTCTTTACTCCGGCACTTGCAAAGGGATAGCTCGTTGGCGCAGAAGCGCTCCAGCCCGCAGCCCCCGCTGAAGGTTTAGAAGAGGTTTCCGTAACCATGTAGCCAGTAACCCCTACTTCATCAGTCGCTGTAAAACTTATTATTGATACCGTCAGGGATGTTGAGGTCGAGGGTATGCTGAAGCCTATAACCGTCGGCGGTGTGGTATCCAGAGCAGCAGCACCTTCTTGGGTTATAGTAAATGTTTTTCCAGCAACCGTGATATAACCATTTCTTATTATTGTTTCAGGATTGGAAGAAACAGAATAATTAACATAGCCATCTCCACCCTCTGCGGAGTGTTCCTCTGCTGTAATTGTAATCCACTGATCATTACTTATTGCTGTCCAACTACATCCACTCTCCGCTGTAACATTGATTTTGCCGGTTCCACCTGAAGCATCGAAGGTTTGACTCGGTGGTGACATGTTGTAAGAACAAGAAGCGAATTCTACAATTACCTGACCAATTGCATTTATCAGAATGAGATTATATTTGTCCAACCCCCACTTCGGAATTATAAACTTGATGTTACTGCTGCCTGTTTCCGGATCCATCGATGAACTTAGGACTTTGCATCTCTTTCTTTTATGTGTAGCCGGTTTTTCGAAATATACCTTTGGCTTTTTATTTGTGAAATACCTTCCATTCACAGTAATAACATCACCTGCTACCCCATCATCTGGAGTAACTTGATCGATGATTGGTTGCATGATCGTAAATGAGTCTACTGGGATAGGGGACATACCTTTTCCTTTCGGCTGAACATAGAGAGAATATGTTCCGGGAGATATTTTTTTAGTCCATAGGCAGGTAATCGATGAGTCAGACCAATTTTCTACTTTCGCCTGTACTTTTTGGTTACCGTTCAGAAGATAAACCTTTGATTTGGAATTACCAAAGCCTGAACCGTTTATGGTAAACCCTGTGCCGATAGTCCCTTCATAATCTGCGTAAGCTGAGGTAAGTATGCCAACTACACATGATGTGGTAAGCAGAAATAAAAATAATTTTTTCATCGTTCCCACCCCCGAGGTAAAAAACTGAACATTAATATCATATAACTATAAATATTGTCAATAAAAAATGCCTATTTTGAATAATATTCAAAATACCTTATAGGTATCTTAGATGTTTTCGAATAAAGACCCCATGAATGAAGAATTTATGAAGTAATTAATGGATTTTGCAGTTTACCAACTTCTCTGTTTCTATGTGTTATCAACATTCGGATGATGTGGTATCCGATGCGCGTTTTAGGGATAAAGTGAGATCGACGACCTCTCTTGTCTGGTTAGAAGAAAGGGCAAAATGCACTCACCCCCATTTGTTTCGCATACGTGTTGATGAAGGAAGTTGAGAATCTGTAAAAATCAGTATGAGTTTGCGAAATGTCCCGGTATTATTTGATTTAGTTGCAAAGTATAGTTTATATTACCTCATATTTGATCTTGAGATATGAAGGATTATTAGCAACCATTTATAGAAAGGAGCATCCTATGTTTAAGTCTTGTTTAAAAATTGTACTCATATTGCTGATTGCACTTATTTTGGCTGGTTGCGCTACAACACAGGACTCTGTCCCGGCTGCCAATCTATTACGCATCGGAATTACCCCTGATTATCCTCCCATTATTTTCAGACAGGGAGGGAACATTACCGGTGTTGAGGCAGATATGGCAAGGATGCTCGGAGAAGAACTAAAAAGGCCGGTTAATTTTGTCATATTGCGATGGGATGAGCAGATTTCAGCTCTCCTGAATGAAAAAATAGATATCATTATGTCAGGTATGAGTATAACAAAGACAAGGGAAGTGCGAATCAGATTTACTGATTATTATCTGAAAAGCGGGTTGCTGGCTGCTATGCGTACCGAGGATGCAAAAAAGTATATCTCGCTTGATAGCATACTGCAAAGTAGTTCTGCAGTCGGCGCAGTAAAAGATACGACCGGAGATGCATTTGTCCAGAAGAATTTTCCACATGCTCTTCGGAAAGCCGGATTATCGAAGGCTAATGACGGAGCAGTTGAGCTCAAAAGGAGAACAATAGATATCTTTATTCATGATGCACCTTCTATGATCTGGGTTGTCTCAGAGAACGAGGCGGATATTACAGCCTTATGGGAGCCTTTCAACGAAGAATATTTTGCCTGGGCAATCAGGAAAGATGACGACCAGTTTTTCAAACAGGTGAATGATATACTGAAGAGATGGAAACAGGATGGAACGTTGAGACAGGTTTTAAATAAATGGCTTCCAGCTCAGTACATGAAACGATACGATTAATACGGTTCATATACTGAATCTAAGCTAACAGAAGGGAATAATATTTAAGAAAATCTAAACCCTGTCACTGGGGCGAAGGGCTATGCGTTCCAGACTTTCTTGATCTATCTCATGAATATATTCTTTCAAGGGGAATTTGTTACCGCAGTCCATGCAGTTTAAGGTTACCCGTCTTCAGGCAATAATGAGCTTTATTGTCCCGCCACATTGTCTGCATTTCATATATTTAGTATAACTTGATTAGCATCAAAAATTCCAAAGCTGAAGTGAAGCCCGACACCTTATGGTATTATTTATAAATGATTTCCTCCGGAGAAGAAAAGGCATGGCAGACACTGAAAAATCTTGATCCCGCAGAAGTATGCAAAAATGCCGCTGTGCTCTATGACGAAAAGCACAGCAATTACGTTGTAAAATCCTTCTGCACAGATTTTTATGTGAGTCCTGAAAAAAAGATTATCAAAAGCACAGATGCGACAGGAGAAGCCGTCATAAAAAAACACGGGTACTTTTTCATCCATTCCTGCCTCTGGTACCTTGTTCATGCAAAGTACATCCCATTTGCAGGGAGACTTTTGAAACCCGTCAATTTAAAAGGTGGAGAGATATTCTTCAGAGGGAGTCATGTCCTGCCTTTAGACAACCTGGCAAAAAGATATGGAGATGATAAAGAAGGTTTTATAAATAGGGGGAAAGAACTCTGTGCTGAAGCACTGGCTTACGGAGATGCTTCCTGCAAGCTGTTTCCTATGCCCAGGATACCGGTGATACTGGTTTTATGGCTTGCAGATGATGAGTTTCAGCCAAGAGCAGACCTGCTTTTGGATTCAACATGCGAAATTCAGCTTCCCCTTGACATCATATGGTCAATGGCCATGCTGAGCGTACTGGTGATGATGTGAGCCAGAAACTGAGGGAAAGAGCAGACTTCCTGTTATCCAGAGAAAAAGGTACGGTTTATAAAGATCCGGGAGGAAGGATTACTATTGCCCTTGTTTACCCGAATACATACCACGTCGGGATGTCCAACCTCGGTTTTCAGGGGATTTATGGTCTTCTGAACAACATGAAGGATATTGTCTGCGAAAGGGCATTCATTCCCGATGATAAAGATATACATGAATATGCAAGAACAAATACTGAACTCTTTTCGATAGAATCAAAGAGATCATTAAGCAGATTCGATATCATAGCCTTTTCAGTCTCATTCGAGAATGATTATCCAAATATCGCAAGAATATTTGAGCTGTCGAAGATCCCTCTGAGAAGCCGCGAAAGAAAGTCACATCATCCTCTGGTTATCATGGGCGGGGCATCTGCCTTTTTCAATCCTGAACCAGTTTCTGACTTTTTTGATATCTGCTTTATCGGTGAAGCGGATGAGATGCTTCCCGAATTTATTGAATTATATAAGTCTTCTGCCGGCAAATCTGACATACTTAAAAAGTCTGTGGCCATTGACGGCCTTTATCTGCCTCAATTCTACAGCGTTTCTTATGACAGTGATGGAAATATTTCAGGAAGACAAAGATTAGAGGACGCACCGGCGACTATTAATAAACGTTACCTGAAAGACATATCACTGTCAAAAGTTCGGACCTCGATCATTACCACTGAAACAGAATTTTCAGGAATGTATCTTATAGAAGCAATGAGGGGATGTCCATGGAACTGCAGGTTCTGCGTTGCAGGCAAGATATACAACCCTCCGAGAAAGAAAGAATTAAAGGCAATCGAAAATGAGATTCAGGCAGCAATAACTACTACAAAGAGAATCGGCCTTATCGGGCCATCACTTTCAGATTATCCGCATATCAAAGACGTTCTGAATATACCTGGAGTTGATTTTTCGATTACATCACTGAGGGCAAGCACAAAGAGCGCTGAACTGGTGAATTTGATGAAAGGTCATAAAAGCGTTTCGATCGCACCGGAAGCCGGGACAGAACGTATGAGGAAGGTCATCAATAAAAGGATTACAGAGGAGGATATCCTGTATACTTCGGAACTACTTTTTGCTGCTGGCATCGAAACCCTGAGACTTTATTTCATGGTCGGCCTGCCAACAGAAACAGGAGAAGATATTGAGGGGATAATAAATCTTGTTAATAAAATAAGGACTGTTTCAGCAAAAAGATATATTACCCTCAGCATCAGCACCTTTGTCCCAAAACCATTCACGCCATTTCAGTGGCACCCAATGGAGACTCCCGCTGTAGTGAAAGAGAGGTTCATGATAATTAAAAAGGGTCTTTCACACGTAAAAGGCATCAAGGTATTTCACGATGTTCCAAAGTATGCATATATGCAGGGGTTATTCTCCATTGGAGACAGGCGCATATCAAAGGTAATAGAAGAAATGTCAAAAACCCCTGACTGGATGAAGGCAGCAGAGATAGCCGGCATTGACAAGGACTTTTACATCTTCAGAAAAAAAGAATTCAGCGAAATCCTTCCCTGGGATTTTATTGATATGGGTATAGCCAAACAAAAGTTATGGGATGAATATCAGGATGCCCTGTCTTTATAATAGACAATAAATGCCCCAGCTTCAATCTTTTCATTTTTTTTGATATCATTAGAGTAGACAAATAATTTCTTTCATTGAGGTGAAATATGAGAAAAAGTCATCATATAGTTCTGTTTTTTGTTTTTATTGTGCTGTGTTTTTTTTGCAGTAGCGGTCAGGTAACATCTTCTGCATCCCCTGATTCTCAAGCGGATTTAGTCCTCATCAACGGCAAGGTTATAACCGTTGATGCGAAAGATTCCATTGCACAGGCTGTTGCAGTCAAAGGCGACAAGATTGTAAAAGTCGGGACAACTTCACAGATCAATACCCTGATTGGGCCTGGGACAAGAGTAATCGATCTGAGAGGAAAAACTGTCACGCCAGGAATCATAGACTCACACATACACGTGCTCTACTACGGCCGTCAGTTCTGGGATGGATATTTAGATATCCGTTTCCCTAAAGTTAAAGACGGAGATGACCTCCTCCAGGCTGTTGCACAGAAGGCAAAAACCCTTCCCAAAGGTGCGTGGATTTCCGGGAATCAGGGTTTTCATTTACAAAAGGAAGATACGCTGAACCGATGGGTTCTGGACTCTGTCGCGCCTGACAACCCTGTTTACCTTAGGCATGGCAGCGGACAGTACGTTGTTGTAAACAGTGCAGCCCTGAAGTTAGCCGGTATCGATAAGAAGACTCCAAACCCTTACGGGGGGAAAATCGTGAAAGATCCATCTACCGGCGAACCAACGGGGATACTCCTGCATTATCCGGCTGAGAATCTGGTTGGCAAAATTGCACCCGGCTATGGAGACCGTACAGAAAAAGATCTTGAAGCAGATCTTAAAAAGGGACAGGAGATGTGCCTGGCCGCAGGGATCACAAGCGGACAAGATGTCATTCTCGCTAACCCGCGTGATATCAAAATTTATAAGAAGCTTGCTGATAAAAACGAACTCAAGATGCGCATGTATCTGCAGCTGTATGTCAACTCAGAGGAGCAGGCTAAAAAATATGCAGAAATGATAAAAGGATTCAAAACAGATATGCTGACATTTGCCGGCTGGAAACTTGCAGTAGATGGAGGGAATGCCGCCGGCACTGTGCTTATGTACAATAAAAATCTTATGGCTGCAAGGAACGCATACTATTTTTATGATCCGGAGACCTTAAAGAGGATAGTACTTCTCCTCCACAATACCGGGTTGCAGATATCATTTCATATTGTCGGAGACAAAGGAATTGACGAGGCACTGGATGCCATTGAGGACGCCGTCAAACAGAACCCCCGAAAAGACCCGCGTCACAGGATAGAGCATGCAATATGGGTCGATCCAAAATCTCTTGATCGCATCAGCAAACTCGGCGTTGTCATATCGACCCAGCCACAATGGATTTCGTGGCATGCAGACGGTTTAAGGATGTCAACAGATGAAGCATCCATGGCCAATTGTATGCCATTGCGGTCTTTCCTGCATAAAGGTATCCCTTTGGCGTTTGGATGCGATGTTCCTGCTGCTCTCGCACACGAGCCCAAATGGGCATTTTTCGGAGCAACTACGAGAAGGACAAAATCAGGGTATGTACCGTCCCCGAATGAGAAGTTAACTATTCGGGAAGCATTGAGAGTTCACACCATGGGCTCTGCCTATGCAGCTTTCGAAGAAAATATAAAAGGCTCTATTGAACAAGGAAAGCTGGCGGATCTTGTTGTCTGGTCTCATGACCTGTATTCGATCAAACCGCAGGACTTAAAGGATTTCAAAGCAGAAGTAACCATTGTTGGAGGCAAGGTTGTTTATGATGCAAAAACCAGGAATGACCATGGGATATAATTCTTAGTCAAATTCACCGTGAACAATTCACATCTTGTACGAGAGGAGACTTTTATAAGGATTGACTACCTCTTATAATTCTTCCTTCTTTGTAGTAACCGCATCTGAGACCTGATATAATTGTGCATATTACAAATGGAAATAGGCAATATTTACTACTTTATGAAAAAGGAGGGAACGAATCATGAAACCATTTACAACCATTGCTATTATTATGTTCTCACTTATTGCTTTTATGCATCTTCTCCGGTTGCTTTTTGTCTGGGAAGTTACCATAAATGACATGATTGTCCCTGTTTGGTTAAGTGTGCTTGGCTTTATAATTTCTTCAGGGCTTGCATTGATGCTATGGCGGGAATCTCGTAAGTGAGAACGAAGTCTATTTTCATCTCCCAAAGGGATAGATAATTTTACTTACTGTAGCTCGCATCTATTATATTCAGAATAAAATATTAGATCTTATAGAAAGCAGTTAAAAATCAAATCTCGCAGGAATTAAGGGAATTTCAGAGTCTATTTTTGGAAAGATGGAATCGAATATTTTTACAACATTCGGGTCAAATTGTTTCCCGGAGTTTGATAGAATTTCTTCTTTAGCCTGTAATGGCGGTAAGCCTTTGCGATATGGACGGTCTGAAATCAAAGCATCGTATACATCGGCAACTGCTATAATCCGTGCTCCCATAGGAATATTTTCTCCTTCCAGTGCCTGACTTCCGCTTCCATCATATTTTTCATGATGATACAAAACGAAAGGTATGAGATGCATCACCCTCCCACCCATTGGATGTAACACCTCAGCGCCATGTTTTGTATGGATGTCCATATGTTGCCGCTCTTCAGGTGACAATTTCCCAATCTTTTGAAGAATCATGCTGCTGACGCCTATCTTGCCAATGTCATGGAGTAAAGCGGCAATCCTAATATTTTCTATTTCTTCTTCAGAACATCTCATCTCTCTTGCTATCATTGCAGAAATAATAGAAACCCTATAAGAATGACTCTGGGTCTCTTTGTCTACAGAATCTATTACGAGCGACAACATCTCAACAATGCCTCTATATGTTAATCGTATCTCTTTAGTAGCCTTCTCCTTCTTTTCATAGAGAAGTCCCATGTAATAACCTGTAATAGTGAGGAAGCCTCCCCAAGTCAAAATATCTAACCAAAGATTCAGTTGGCTATCTAAATGACCATGAATAAAAGTATCCGGATAAACATATGCAATTAAAGAAATAATAATAACTGACAATATTGCTGAAGAAGTAGCATAGCGTTTGCCATAAAAATATGCGCCAACAAGTACCGGCAGATAGAAAAAATTCAAAAAGGCCCGCTGATTATATACAAAAAAGAAGATAAAGCCGGCGATAGCGACAAGGAGAAAAACAATAATTAATTCCTTGTCAACTTTTAAGTAACCTGCCATGCCTTCTTTAAATCGCAATTTTTATCCTAATATTTAAGCAACACATAACAAATAAATGAAAATGTTTAAAAAAAACAATGCTTTTCTTAATTTAAACCTAAAAACATATTCTCATTATACCAAATGCCAATATAAAGACAAGATGTATGCTATAAAAGTTGCATGATTTTTTATGGATACTCCCTCACTTTCTTCCTGGAAGTTTGATGTATAATTCTTGACCTGCAACATTTCAAACAAAAATCAATAAAGCAATAGTATTCAATTATCTCAATTGCCAGCTTAGTATTTTCAGAGTATAATTAACGAAATGAATAATGAAGATAAAAAAGAACACAGGAAATACGAAAGATTCCTTTTTAGAGAAGACATCCTGATAGACGGCACAAGAATGTGTACGAGTATGGATATAAGCGAAATTGGTCTTTATATTTCCGCAATGCAATCTTATGAAAATAATAGTGTAATTGATATAACTATTCCTTTTAAGGGAGGTAAGTTAACGGTTAAAGCACAAGTCCGGCATTGTCAACCAGGAATCGGGATGGGTGTTATGTTGGTTGACTTAAACGCTGAGCAGAGAGCTAAAATTAAGGAATTAATCGAAAGCATAACAAAAAAACCTGCCCAATCTGACAGAGAAGGAAAGAGTATTCTGTTAGTTGAGGATAACAATACGTCACGACAAGCGATTAAGAGTGAGCTATGTAAAGAAGGGTTCTGTGTTATAGAAGCAGGTGACGGAATAGAAGCTATAAAATTTCTTACAGAACAGCACCCTGACCTTATAATCCTTGATTTGTATATGAAAGGAATGGATGGTTTAAAAGTGTTATCAATTATGAGGACAAACCCAAACTGGAAAGAGCTTCCAGTAATCGTATGTTCTGCACATGACACGCAAGATGTGAAAGAGAAGGTTATGAATGCTGGAGCAGATGGATTTCTCCCTAAAAGGGGAACATCTCCTGCAAAATTAGTTCAGTATGCTAAAACAATTTTACAGCAACGTCATAAACCTTAGTAAAGTTAAAGAACGTTTTCTAACTTCACAAATACTCCATGAAATCTACCCCTGAAAAGCCTTACGGCAATTTAACGATAAGCTGAAACAAATGTCTCTTAGAGCCCCGGTAGAGAGCAAGAGCACATAGAAAGAGGGATTCCCGAAAAATTTTGCTGATATCACCTTTTTCCTGTAATGTTGATTAAGAAATATTACCCAGCAATGAAACATTAGCGGTATCAAATCAATAAAATGAAGTATCATAATATTTTTAATAATATGGAAAAACAAATAGTTTACTTGTTATGTCAATTTCGCAGCTTAATATGGTATCCTTGTTTAATATTTAGGGAAAAGATATATGAAAATATTACTTGCCACAGATGGCTCAGAATACTCAGATCGAGCAGCTGAATTCCTAAAAAATCTTAATTGTCTTTAGGCGATGAAATCGCTATTCTACACGTTATAAGCATGCCTCTTGAAGGTGCAGGAGAAACCTACTACTCAGAATTTAAACGTATAAAACAGGATATCGCTTCGAAAATTCTTGAATCAACCGTAAATCTTCTGAAACCCAGTAATATAAAAATCAGCACATCAATAATTAATGGTTATCCAGACAAAGGCATTATTGAGTCAGCAAAAGATTTAAATACAGACTTGATTGTTATCGGGTCGGGGGGATTCAAAGGTATCAAAGCAGTCCTTTTGGGAAGTGTTGCGAGGTCGGTAGTGATCAATTCTTCAAAGCCTGTACTGGTTGTAAAACCTCCTCAATGGTCTTTATCAGATAATTTAAGAATCCTCTTTGCAACAGATGGATCTCAATATGCTGAGGAGGCAGGAAGACTTCTGACAGTGATGCCATTCGGAAGTAATACTGAAATAACAATCTTTCATGTTATACAGTCCGTTCTGGATATACCTAAGAAGTTTCATATAGAAATAGATAAGAAAATAAGAGAAGTTGCTACTGAGATCAGATCATATCAAATCAATGAATCTGAAAAATTCCTTAAACAAGCTTATGAATTGCTCAGTATCAGATTCTCAAAGATCAATACAGTAACGAAGGAAGGAGATCCTTTAATTGAAATTATGAATGCTGCCAAATCGTTTAAAACGGATATTATTGTCGTCGGAAGCAAGGGTATGAAAGGATTGAAAGGAATGTTAGGGAGTGTATCTCGATACCTCTTGAGTCGTTCTGAATGCTCCATTTTAATAGAGAAAGCAATGTGAAAAAGCTATATTCAACTATACTATAATTTTACTTAAAGTCGAAAAAAGTGTCTTCTTTCCCATTAAGTAGTTATGAGTGGAACACTTTCTCCCTGAACTTCGCACCTCTGTGAGCCTCGATAAACAGTAGTAGTTCGAATAGTACTTCACAACAAATCAAGATGAAAGGTCATGTGGACTTCATGAAGGATTAAATAAGATTTCAGAACTATTGAAATTCTCTGCTTGTGTTAGTCGCACTCTATTGAGCCCATCTCCTGCGCTGGCTTTGATGAAGCAGCTGAGAATATTTTGAAACTCCTGAAATTTGATAATCCGGTAAAGTCAACAATTCACTGGTCAATCTCGCAGGGTGAAATTTGCCGTTGTCCTGCGGGATAGTCGAAAGCTCGACAGTGTCTGTAAATCAGATTTTGAACGACTCAAGATTAATTGTCCTTGCAATAAGGACAATTATATGATTATTTATCCTTATTAGAAGGATAATAAGCATGGTTACAAAAACCACTTTGAAAGAGATCGTCCATGCCGCGGACGATCATGGATCATAGAGATACTGCCGTTTTCCTTCCGGGAATATCTGTCAACTAAAGGCATCAACCCAGATCAGAGGGCTTCCACTTGATGAAATAGTTAAGACCCTGTGATACTATATTATTTCATTAAATTTGACTTATAGCATGAAAGACATTAAGATCGGAACAATTAACTCTGTAATTCTTGAGAACATCAAAAATATTTATCGAAAAATCTCATCTGCTGCTATTAGGTCAGGCAGAATTCCTTTTGATGTAAAACTCATCGCAGTCACAAAAACCGTCGACATCGAAATGATAAAGGAGGCGGTATCTTTTGGGCTGAGGGCGCTGGGGGAAAGCAGGGTGCAGGAAGCTCAGAAGAAAATTGCAGACTGCAGCGCGCAGTGTGCAGACTGTGATATAGAATGGCATATGATCGGGCATCTCCAGAAAAACAAGGCAAAGATTGCCGTACAGCTATTCGACCTGATTCAGTCACTCGATTCGATCGAACTTGCAAAAGAGTTAAACAAACACTCTGAAAAAGCAGGTAAAATACAGAGGGTTTTAATAGAGGTAAAACTATCAGAAGAAGAGTCAAAATACGGGGTTGCAAAAGAAACCCTTATGGATTTAATAAAAGTCATTTCAGAAATGAAAAGCCTTAAACTCGAAGGCCTGATGACCATACCTCCGTTTTCTGATAACCCTGAGATGGCAAGGCCGTACTTCAAAAAGTTAAGGGAATTGAGAGATCAGGCGGAAAGTAAAGGATATAGACTGCCGGAACTCTCTATGGGCATGACAAACGACTATGAAACAGCTATCCTCGAAGGCGCTACAATGGTAAGGATCGGCACAGGGATATTTGGAGAAAGGAGATGAGTTAATGATCGGATTCATCGGCGGTGGGAATATGGCAGAGGCTATGATCAAGGGAATAAGGCAGAGCGGGAAGAAGGATATAATGACCTCTGAACCAAGGGCTGAGAGGCGTGCATATCTCGAAAAGACATACGATGTAAAAACCACATCAGACAACAGAGAAATTGCAAAAAATTGCAATATCATAATCCTTGCTGTTAAGCCGCAGAATATGGATGATGTTACCGGAGAGATTGGGGACTATATATCGAACGACAAAATAGTCGTATCAATAGCTGCAGGCATAACACTTTCGTATCTCTCATCGAGGCTGAAGACCTCAAAGATAATACGTGTAATGCCGAATACACCTGCTCTGGTACAGGAAGGGATGTCTGTCCTGTCCATGTGCGAATGTATCCATGATAAAGAGATGGGGTTAGTAAGGGATATTTTCATGTCTATCGGGAAAGTCATGGTACTCCCTGAAAAATATATGGATGCTGTAACTGCGCTGTCCGGAAGCGGGCCTGCATTCATAGCGTTATTTGTAGAAAAAATGATAGACTCAGGTATTCAGGCGGGATTAACACGGTATAATGCCTCTGAACTTGCGATACAGACATTAATAGGCACTGCGAAACTCCTTGAAAGCGGCATACCGCCTGACAAGCTCAGGGAAATGGTCACCTCCCCGGGAGGCACCACAGCAGCAGGGCTTAAGATATTTGAAGAAAAAGGTTTTTCAAATATTATCAATGCTGTTATTGAAGCAGCAGCAAACAGATCAAAAGAATTGGGGAAAAAAGAATAATGTTCATCTTTGCAAATCTTTTACTTGCAGCAGCTAATATACTTGACATATTGCTTACCGCTTATATGTGGATAGTAATCGTTTCAGCTTTAATAAGCTGGGTGAACCCTGACCCGTATAATCCGATAGTCAGATTCCTTCATACTGCCACAGAACCGGTATTCAGGCGGATCAGAGGGATTATAGGGTTCAGGCTGGGAGTTATTGATATCTCACCCATGGTTGTAATACTTGCCATATTGTTTGTAAAGTATTTCCTTATACAGTCTTTAATAGAGTTTGCCTATAAATTGAAAGGAGGCGCCATATTATGAGGATTACGCCGCTTGACATCCAGCAGAAACAGTTCCCCATGAAATTCAGGGGGTTCGATATTGAAGAGGTCTATGGATTTCTTGAGATAATCAGGGAAGAGATGGAGGACCTGCTCAGGGAGAATGCATCCCTCAAGGAAAATGTACAGAGGCTGGAGAATCAGATAAAAGAGTACAGGGACATGGAAACCACATTGAGAGAGACCCTCCTGACTGCCCAGCAACTGGTCGAGGACTATAAGACAAACGCACGGAAAGAAGCAGAACTTGTTGTGAGAGAGGCAGAATTAAAAGCAGACTCTCTCCTTAAAGAAGCACAGGAGAAAGTTATAAAGATCCATGAGGATATCGTTGACCTCAAAGGGATAAGACGCCATTTCAAGGAAGAGATAAAGAGGATGGTCGAAAGCCACATGAAGATGCTTGAGTTTGATAAAGAGAGAGAGGAAGAAGAGGGAGGCATGAAGGGGGAATGAAATACAATGCCCTGAAGGGCGTGCATGATATTTTCCCTCCTGCCATTTATATATGGCAGAATGTTGAGAAAATTGCCAGGGATATATTTTCCGTTTATGGTTTTCAGGAATTAAGGACACCGATCATTGAGTCCACGGATATCTTTATCAGAAGCATAGGTGAGACTACAGATATTGTTGAAAAAGAGATGTACACCTTCTCCGATAAGGGAGACAGGCGGATTACTTTGCGGCCGGAGGGCACAGCGCCTGTTGTCCGATGTTATGTTGAAAATCATCTCTACAACCTTCCTGCTCCGCAGAAATTCTTTTACTCAGGCCCGATGTTCAGATACGAAAGGCCACAGGCAGGCCGTTTCAGGCAGTTCTTCCAGATAGGGGCTGAGGCTTTCGGCGCCGGAGAACCGAAGATCGATGCAGAGATACTCTCTATGCTCAAACTTTTTTTCGAGAGGCTCGGGTTAAAAGGTCTTAATTTTGAGGTGAACTCGATCGGCTGCGAAAAATGCAGGCCTGATTACAGGAAAGCCCTCCTAAATTTCTTTTCAGTCAGGATCGATGGTTTTTGTCCTGACTGCAAAAGAAGATATGACCAGAACCCTCTCAGGATACTCGACTGTAAAGTTGATGCATGCATAAAACTGCGGGAAGGCTCTCCCCATGTTACAGATTTTTTGTGTATTGAGTGCAAAGAACATTTTGATATATTTAAATCATATTTGCAGCTACTTAATATTCCGTATGCCATTAATCCGAACATGGTCAGAGGTCTTGATTATTATACGAGAACAACCTTTGAAGTCACCTGCAAACACCTTGGCGCCCAGAATGCAGTGGCTGCAGGCGGACGGTATGACAGACTTGTTGAGGACTTTGGAGGGCCTGCTACCCCGGCAATCGGCTTTGCAATCGGGATGGAGAGGATCACTTCACTCCTGAAGTCATCAGGCGCCGATACGATCCCGGCGCCATCAGTGTTTATTGCTGCAATAGGTGAAACTGCAGTTAAGGAGTGCCTTGTCATGGCCGACAGGCTCAGAGAAAAGGGGATATGGGCCGAACTCGGATATGCAGGAAATTCTTTAAAGAGCCAATTGAGAAGGGCAGACAGGTTATCAACCGATTATGTTCTCGTCATAGGCGATGATGAGATAGCATCCGGCAGGCTGAAATGGAAACGCCTTTCAGACGGAATTCAGGGAGAGATAGTAATCTCTGAAGTTTACGACTTCTTCACCCCACCACATCAAGCTTCCTGAGCCTGAGTTCTACCCCCAATTCCCCGGCAATCTTCCTGCATTTCTCCATATCAACGCCATTAAGCTCAACAATAGTAATCTGTACATCAGGGATAAATTTCCTGGCCTCTTTAATAAACTCTATGATTCCCTGAAAGGCGTTCTTGAAGGCAGGCTTGCAGATTGTATTGTATGTCTCTTCATCATGGGCATCGAGGCTTATCGAAATGCTGTCAATAAGTCCCTGTAATTCAGGCAGGATATTTCTACCGTGTATGAGATTGCCATGGCCGTTCGTATTTATCCTGACCCTCCCTTTATGCTGCTTTATCCATGCTGCAAGATTTTTGATCAGATCAAGCCGTAGCATTGGTTCACCGTATCCGCAAAAGACTATCTCCTGATATTGTTCCGGATCACCTATGGCTTTCTTAAGCTCTTCCTCTGTTGGCTCACCTGCAAGCCTCAGGTTGTGCCCCTTTACATAATCAGAATAGAACCGTATGCAGAAAGAACATTTATTCGTACACCGGTTTGTAATATTAAGATAAAGGCTGTCCCTGATCCTGTAGGCTATCTCTCCTTCTACTTGCACCTGTCCGATCCTGAAAAGGCGCTTTGCATTGAGCGTTGTAATCCTTGAGATATCCTCAGGGGTAATAGCTCTGAGTTCTGCGACCGCCTTTGCTGTATGAATGATATAAGAGGGTTCATTCCTCTTACCTCTCAAAGGCTCAGGGGTAAGATATGGTGCATCTGTCTCGACCAGGAGATAATCATCAGGGATTGTCTTAGCAACCTCTTTCAGCTTTTTAGCGTTCCTGAATGTTACCGGCCCTGCTATTGATATATAAAATCCCATTCCCATTGCCTTCTCTGCCATATCCATATCACCTGAAAAGCAGTGGAAGACCCCTGTCCTGACGCCCGATTCCCTGACTATATCAAGCGTATCTTTTTTTGCCTCTCTGCTGTGAATGACGACAGGGAGATTAATCTCTTTCGCAAAAATGAGCTGCTTCATGAATACTTCACGCTGAATCTCTCGCGGAGAATTATCATAATGGTAATCCAGACCGATTTCACCGATAGCAACCACTTTGCCCCCTGCCCCTTGCCCCTTGCCCCTGTCTGTTGCCCATTCTTTTATCTTACCGAATATCTCCTCTGTAAAATCCTTTGCATCATGAGGATGGAAGCCTACCGATGAGTAGATGAAATCATATTTTCCTGAAAGCTCAAGCCCGCCGATATTGCCTTCCAAATCAGAGCCGATTGTGATCATTGCCTCGATGCCGGCATCTCTCGCCCTCTGAATAACCTCTTCTCTATCCTGATCAAATGCATCCATCTCAAGATGGCAATGGGTATCGATCAACTTAGGGGTCAGAATGCTGTGGATTTCTTTTACTGCAGGTTTATCCAGCTTTTTTAAATCTGCCTTGACCCTTGGATGATATGCATCCTTATAAGACATCCCTGAATGTCTCCTCTCTTGTCAGTGGCTTAACTTTTTTTGTTTTAATATCTCGTGCCCGCCCGGCAATTTCCCGGCCTTCACCCGACAATAAGAGAATCAACATTTCCTTGTCAGCCTTTTTCAACTTTTTTATAGAATTAGCGATCTCTTCAACCTTCAATTCGACCATTACTCCAACACTCATTTCTTTTACCTCCTTATATAAGTATTTTATTCTAATAACACTGTGCAATTCATTCCTCAATATCCCGCCTAACATCCTGATACGATACCGAAAGAATACGCCCTGCCTTATAAGCGGTCCATCGTCTGCGTGCCTCATCAGCCCAGATGCGGTCTATCTCCGGGTCAGGTTTGTCGAGGTCAGCAAGGATAGCGTCCACTAACCTCAGTTTTTCCACGTCAGTCAAAGACTTAATCTCCGCTGAAAGCTTTTCAGGTGTTGTTTTCATGTCTATGCTTCCTTCATTTTGCTACATGTCTATATCAACCGCATCGATAGTAAAACCTTTACAATAACAATAACCCATCAATGCCCTTCTCCCCGAAAATCAGCCAGCCATATGATTGGCCCTTCAAGTTCGCCTCATTGCTCAAGGCAGAGAAGTATTGACCGAGTTCCTTGAAACTAAAACTCGACTTGGCCTCCTTAAACTCAACCCACTCGGTTTCCGAGGAAAGGGTTTTCAGTTCATCAAAAAGTTTCTTGAGTTCTTCCTGCGTCAAACTTCTTCCTCACTATCCCGTCCCATGTGGTATTTGATGTCGTAGTTGAAATTCATTCCACAAATCCTTTTTACTGGTTGCTTGCAGCTGCAGCATTAAGCACAACATCCAGTTCCGAACGAAATCCCGTCAGTGCATTATTTCGCATCTGCTGGAAGAATCTGTTGTAATCTTTTGGCGTCAAGAAATTCAATTGGTATCGGATAGAAATTTTCTCTATTTCAAGCCATTCATTAAGGCGCATAAAATGTGCAAGGGCATATTCATATTTCTTAATGTTCTCCATAGACGGATCAGATATTTCCTCATCTCCTTTGATTTCAACAACAAAAATCATATCGCCTTTCTTAATAAAAAAATCTGGGCTGAATTCACCGCGTTTTGGATGTTCCCCCTTTTTCCATGCATATTCTATAGCATAGAACCTTTGCGGGGTATTTTTAATCCATGCATCCAAAGTCTGGGCATTATCTCTCTCGCAAACCATTCGGACAAATTTGCGTTCAGGCTTGGCATCTGCGATAACCAGATTCAGAGGGGTTTTAAAATCATGTGAATTAGATATAGCCT
Source organism: Thermodesulfovibrionales bacterium (assembly GCA_049302065.1). Taxonomy (GTDB): domain Bacteria; phylum Nitrospirota; class Thermodesulfovibrionia; order Thermodesulfovibrionales; family SM23-35; genus VGWX01. Next base: position 51,084 of record JBAQLU010000126.1, on the reverse strand, counting down.
CTCTTCCGCCCCGGAAATCACCGTCAGGGTCCAGGACTTCTTTAAAGAACTCCAACTGTTCATCAGGAAGTGTGGCTTCGCAATCTGGCCCAAAGAAGATCGTTTTATCACTCCTTCGTATTTCTGCCGCGCTGCAACTTTCAGCATGCCGTTCACTGGTGTTTAAAGGTATGAGTGCCTTTGGGTTGAGTTTGTAAACGACTCTTTTTGCTTTTTTGCGCCGGAGTGTTCCGAGCGCTTGAAGGAATTTCTGTCTGTTGGATTCAGTAATTCTACCCGTTTTAATCTTTCCTCTTTTTAATGATTCCTTGACAACCTGTTCTAAACGCTCTAAAGAAAATTTCTTTGTATAATTTGTTCTGTCTTTGGGATCTTCCTCGTCCTTTGTTTCTTCATCAATTGATTGCAGCCGCCTAAACATCAATTCCGCAACCTCATCAACACTATATGTCTTATGTTCGATATGGGTCTTAAATTTTGTACGCTCACCGGTAACTGCCCGCTCAAATTCAATCGATACATCTTCAGCTTCTACCTGAGTCGGCAGATCGACAAAGCCTTCTTCGAGCAGACGATACTCGCCTTTTTTGGTGTATTCGCTTATGTCTTCATTGCGCAAGTAATCGAGATTGTGAAGATCAAAGTGGAACGGGGAGGACTGGACAATGGCTGATGATAAACGCCGCTCAATTTCTAATATTTCATTCACTAAATGACGTATTCTCCCGGACCATGCATCATGATTAAATACGGTCACTATCGGCTGTTCACCCCGCCAATGATCAGGTACGCGAAGACCTCTGCCCAGAACCTGTGCGACAAGGAGCTTGCTGTTAAATGCCCGTTCCTCATGTGGCACTATTAAAAATACATTTTTCACATCCCAGCCCTCACTTAGCATAGACACTGAAGCAATCCACTCAGTTTTACTTGCTGGATTGTCTACAACCCTAAGTTTTGCAATATTTGGCTGATGCTCTGCGGCGGATGTTACAGGCAGCACTTTTTCTTTAGCGTCATCCGGAGAAATACCTTCCCATTCCTGTAAGAACTCCTGTAACTCAGCAGCAACCCGCTTACAATCTGAAATCCCCTTTGTCACGATAATAGAAAGTGGTTTGATGCCATGTTTTTTCAGTTTCTTTTTCCAGTCCTTGTGTCGGTTGTATATCAGCTGCCACCTTTCTTCGGGATTGTCAGTTTCGGGCATCTCAGCGACGTATTCTACTTTCTTAACAAAACGATCCTCTATAGCCTGCCGCAATGAATAACGACTGATTACATCTGCAAAGTAATCATCGCCAACATAGCATGTGCCTGAAACACCAACAACAATCTTGAATCCATATTCGGGGTTGAGCAGAAACTCTTTCCATTTCTTTGCTTTTGCACCAGTCTCATTTGCCACATGATGAACTTCATCGCTCAGTACAGCGACCCGTTCACCGCGCCCCTTCAGACTGTCCCTGATTGACGATTTAACATGCTCAAGAATTGCATGATAGTTCTCGATACATATCGCACTGTCCACAATAGTTTCCGAGGCATTTATGATCTTGGGTGTAGAAATTCTTGCATCATTCGGCAAAAGATCCTTCAAATCTGAATTGCCTGCAAGATCACGAAACTTTTCTATCAGACCTGCCTCTATCGTATTGGAAGGACAAAGTACGAGAATCCGGTCTGCTATACCTTCTGCAAGCAGAATGGCAGCAACGCCGTAGAGAACATAGCTTTTGCCGGTTCCGGTGGCGAGGTCTAACGAACAAGATAGTTGGTCAGGTAACTGAAGGTGTCGTTCCATGCCTGTCCAGGAACCATAACGCTGTTGAATCTCTTCATTGCTTTCAAAATTGTCTTTTGCAAGCTCACGAAGATTAGCGTATTTACCTCCAAGAAGATATTGCAATGTAATACGAATAGCTTCTTTTTGATACTCCCGTGTCCCGCAAAGTTCATCTAAGAAAGCCTCATATTTTGTTTCGTCCCAAATAGCAGGGTCTATATTTGTAGTAACCTTAAGGACAAGGTCTTCATTTTTGAAGGTCTTCCGATCTCCCCGAGTCGTCATTGGTTATCTACTCCTCTTCTTTCCTGAAGGTATCCCAAATTGTTCCGGTTCAATGACCACCCGCGCCTCGTTGCCGTAAATATCAATAAATACAGCCATCATTTTCCCGCCTATAGAATCAACAGGCAAATGCAGCTCCCAGTTTGCTTTCTCAATCGCATCAGCATAAAAAACATCATCAAGGTCAAAGACTTGGGATTTTTCATCGAAGTCATAATCTATCATCACCATCGACAATGTCTCCAGGTTACCTTTTTTACGCATAGGCTCTCTCACAACCGCTTCACTTTTGAAGGTCTTGATTTTGATATATGCTATGCCTGGAGAATCACCCTTTCCTTTTCTTATACTGCATTCAAATTTCAAATCAGGAGTCCTTATGAAATCGAACCCGACAGCTTCAACCGTATCGTTCACTGCCATTTCGTCAGAAGGCTGCTTCAGACAGGTGAACTCCCTCTGGTGCAGTTCGTTAATAATTGAATATGGTATCCGGAGGGCATAATATCGCACACCATCTATTGGTATATAATCCTGCTGAAAATCAAACGTCAAAGCAGGAGCAATGATAAAAAGCCTATTGCCGATCCTTGTGCCAAGGGCCTCATGAAGGCTCTCTATTGTCTCTTCATCAATTCGGACACCTTTTTCTTTCATGTGATTGAATACCAGCACACTTGAACCTTTAAGATAGCCGTCCAGTTTAATGCCGCCGATGGTATGAGGCTCATCGCGGCATTGAAAAAGCTGTAGAGCAAAGAACCTCCACGAATCCCATGGCAGTTCTTTAAGTTTGGAAAAGTCATAAAGACCAGCGTTGTGAAGAGTAAACGGCTTTGTTTCGATTTTCGGACCTGTATTCCCAATTTCTTTATGTAAATTTAACATTCGTTTCTGTATCTTATACATTGCAAGTTTTCCGCAATCTATGCCAATCCAACGACGATTAAGCTTTTCTGATGCTGCACAAGTTGTGCCTGATCCAGCAAAGGCATCCAAAACTATATCACCATGCTTAGACGATGCCTCAATAATTCGCTTAAGAAGAGCTTCTGGTTTCTGGGTAGGATACCCCACATTTTCCGCCTCTGTATATGCATATGTCCCAACGGGATAATCATTGAATTCTTGTGCTAACTGATCCTTTCCTATCCAGACACTCCATGCGGTCTGTGGGCGATTCTTATTTGCCTCAGCTATAGCGTCTTCTTTAGCTAATTTTGGATTCTTACAGATGTATGTTTTTAAGTAATTTGAACCACCGCTACTCTCTTTTCCGCGAGTATAAAACCATCCCTTTTGGTCTTTTTGTAACGCTTTAGTAATTCTTTCTGAATATCCTAATCGAAGTGGTGGAGCAAACGAGGCGTTTTTTGATTTATAACAAAAAATGGTTTCATGAGCCTTCGGGAAGAACTTCCCCGAACCCATTAAGCCACAAATCCATACGATCTCTGCAAAATCATATGAGTCAAAAATTTCATCTAAAATCACCTTTAGATAATGAGATTTTCTAAAATCCATATGGACGTATATTGTGCCATCATCTGCCAGTAGTTTTTTGAGCAGAATTAATCTTTTTCTTGTGAATTCGATGAAAGTAGCTCCCATTAGTTTATCTTGATAAGCTTTTTGATCTTCCGTGCCTGAAAAGTCCTTTTTAGTTGCAAACGGCGGATCTATGTAAATGAGCCTTGCACCCGGTGTACCATCAGCATTACAAAGTTTCCCAGCCTTTTTCATTTCTAAAAGTGATTTCATAACCTGAAGGTTGTCGCCAAAGATTAGCATGTTATGCCATTCTCCATTCATTTTACTGCCATTACTGCCAAAGGTTCTGACAGGCTGCAAAGGAACAGCTAATGTATTAGCAAGTATATCTTCTTCACGCTCTTTGCCATGATAGACAAGTTCATATTCTCTTTTCTCGGGAGGAAAAATCACTCTTGCCCATTCAGGTGACAGTTCTTCCCCTTTTGAAAGTAACCTTATAATCTCCTCTCGTTGCTCCGGTGTCATTATGCTTGCTCCTTTGGTCTTTTTCTTTTGGTTGGATAAGGTGCAAAAGATTCCAGTTCCAACTCATCGAGGAGTCCGCTGTCGGCAAAGCTGTATGTCGCTTCCTCTCCGATAATGATATGATCCAGCAACTTCATGCCGAGTGAGCGTAGTGCTGATATCATATCCCGTGTCAAGATAATATCCGATTCGCTCGGTTCGGCCAAGCCGGATGGGTGATTGTGCGCGGCTATTATACTGCATGCATTTGTCCGAAAAGCATGAGCAACTATATTTCGAAGAGGGGGTCTTACGCCGTCAACTGTCCCCTGAGTAATAAGCACGTCATCAAGCAAACAATTACGACGATTCAAATAGAGAATACGAAAATGCTCATCAGGCAACCCCCTTAACCTCTCCATTAAGTATTCGCTGGCTTTTGCAGTCCCTTTTATCAGCAACCGTTCACGTTTATCCGGAATAGAAACCCGTCTCGCAATCTCCATTGCAGCAGCCAATTGCGCAACTTTTGCACCTTTTAAGCCTTTAACATCAAGTAATGCCGCTAATGGGGCCTCAGCCATCGCCCGCAATGACCCAAACTGTTTTAATAGTAGACGTCCCAATTCAACCGCATTCGTTCCATGAAAGCCCACCCGTACTAAAATCGCAACCAATTCAGCATCTGTCAACGAATGCGGGCCACGGCTCAGCAACCGCTCACGTGGCCTCTCATCCACAGGCCATGATACAATACCTTTGGAAGGATTTTTAGTCTTGCCTTTCACAATATTTTCCAGCCACTGAGATTGAAATATCCTACATAAAAATCCGTACAATCCGAAATGTTAAGAGTATCACAAAAAACGTGAAGAAGATCCTGCTCTATATTATCGAAGATGCGTCTCTGGAATGTCTTTTCCGGCCCCTCAAACATAATTTCTCAGCTCCGCCTGGGCCTGCGTTTTGCCTGATACGGTGGAGAGGATTCGGCAACACGCATTTCCGTTTCTGTCTCAATCGGCTCGAAGACTACGCGGACATGGGCGTGCAGAGCTTCGGCTACGCGGCGGAGCATGCTGAGGGAATGGCCTTCGTAGCCGGGAGACTCAAGCCGGCTGATTTGTTGCTGGGAAGTCTTCAGAATCTTCGCCAGTTCCTTTTGAGAAAGCCCGGCCTTCTGCCGGAGAACAGCGATTTGCAGCGCCACATCCCAAGCCTCTCCGGCGCGCTCAAAGCGTGAGGCAAAGGAAGGGTCTTTTAACTGCTCTTCGAGGTAATGGTCAAAATTAGTTTTTTTCTTCATTCCGCCTTTTTCTTCCAATCGCTCATCCGGATCACTGCCCTTCAACTCGTCAAGAAATTCACGAACAGGGCACGCCCCCGAAGCCGTCTCATAAAATTCTATTGTAAAATCCATGCTCATGTCAACATCAATATTGTTGTACCACCCGCATATCCTCCTCAGTAATACGCCGCTTGCCGGTGACACATTCGTGGATAAGGGATTTGCGGTGTTGCTGCAATGCTGTGATTTGATTTTCTATATTTTCGTTAAGTTTCTTAAGTTCTGCCGTTTTGGCGTCAAGATAATATGTAAGAATATCCTGCTCTATATTATCGAAGATGCGCGGCATAGATGCTACAATTCTATCACAGACAAGGCAATTCTGATAAGGTCTATTCCAAAGTGATAAAGATACCTGCACAAGCGATAAAAAATGGGTTGCAGGCTTAATGAATGTTATAAGAACTTTATGCGCCGTATTTCTTGAGTCTGCCTGCATTGGCAAGCGCCAGGGGCATAAGATTTACTGCGGGGAATATACCGAATTCTCCCTTTAAACATTCCCGCTCAGAAAAACCCTTGCAGGTATTGCCGAGGACATAGGGTGATTTGAGAAGTACCGGCACAGGATGCCAGCTGTGACTCTTAAGGACAGCAGGAGTTGAATGATCTCCGGTAATGATAACTACATCAAAATTGAGATTAAGTATCTCCGGTAGGAATTTATCGAACTCTTCTATTTTTGATACCTTGCCCTGAAAGTTGCCGTCCTCTCCGTAAGAATCAATCTTCTTCACATGCATGAAGAAAAAGTCATAGTCATTATAATTCTTTTTCAGGAAATCGATCTCTTCCCTTATATCACCTTTCAAGGGTGGGGCATCCATTCCGATCAGCTTGGCAAGACCACGGTACATGGGATAGACAGCTATGCAGAGGGATTTCAGTCCATATGTATCTTCGAAATGAGGGATATCAGGCACCTGTGAAAATCCGCGCAGCAGGATAGAGTTTGCCTTCTGCTCATTTCTTATGATATCTGTAATGTCTGATATCAATCTCTCAACAACTCTTGCAACTCTCTCAGCCTCTGGTGTATCAGGAGTCAATGGAACAGGCGCCTTTCCTTCTTTTTGCGGGTCTGTATCTTTTATCGAAGCCGATCCCTTAGGTAAGGGTTCAGGAAATCTGAGCACTGTAGCAAACCTGTGCTCCATGCCCGGAGCAAAGATTATCTCAACATCATCAATCTTCTTGATTCTCTCCTGAAGTTTTCCGGTAATCTTCCTGCTTTCCTCTGTAGGAGGTCTCCCTGCCCGTCTGTCCTGAATTATGCCATTTTCGACGGTGGCATAATTTACACGTATGGCTATATCCGTCTTCCTTAACTCTATGCCAAGGCCGAGGGCCTCTAACACACCTCTGCCGATCTGCCATTCAACCGGATCATAGCCGAAAAGTGCCAAATGGCCCGGTCCGCTTCCAGGGGTTATGCCCATGGCAACAGGCATATGAAGTCCACATGCAGAATTTATGGCAAGTGAGTCAAGATGCGGTTTATTTGCAGCATCAAGCTCGGTCTTACCTTCCTTAGGAAGCCCCCCGAGGCCATCAAGGACAATGAGAAGTATTTTCGTGTTATTCTTCTGGACTAAATCCTGAATGATCCTTTGCATGAAAGAAATTGTCTCAGACCTTAAACCTTGCCATTGTATCCTGCAGAATCTGCGCTGAACTCGAAAGCTCTGTAGCCGAAGCAGAGAGTTCCTCCATGGCTGCAGTCTGTTCTTCTGATGAAGCCGATGCCTCTTCAGCTGATGATGCAGTATCTGCTGCTGCAGCAACTATGCTCTCAATCTGCTTGACTATGTTTTTGACCTGTGAAGAAATGCCTGTGAACTGCTGGCTGATCTCTTGTGTCAGCATCGCCCCTGATTCCATTTCTTTTTTGCCTTCCTGAACCGACCTCATTGCCTCTTCTGTCTCATCCTGAACCTCTTTGATTATTTTTGATATTTCACGGGCAGAATTAGCTGAACTCTCGGCAAGTTTGCGGACTTCGTCAGCAACCACAGCAAACCCGTGTCCGGATTCACCGGCTCTGGCTGCTTCTATTGCAGCATTTAACGACAGGAGGTTCGTCTGAAAGGCTATCTTTGTAATGACATTGACTATCTTGCCGATCTCTGATGAACGGGTTGAAAGACTCTTCATTGCATTAACTGACCTTTCTGTTGCAACCTGCAGTATTTTAGTCTTCTCTGAAAGCCTGGACATCAACTCGCTTCCTTTCTGAGTTGATTCATTTGCAACCTGTGATGCAGAAGCTGCACCCTGAGAATTTTCCGCAACTGAGGTCGCAGCTGATGATATCAGGGAAATCGCGCTTGAAAGTTCAGAAAGTGCGCGTGTTGACTGCTTTGTAACAGATGCCATGGATTTTGCTGAACTCGTGAGCAACTCAGCCTGTTCCAGGACTTTCATGTTGAGATCTTTCAGTGAAGCGATCATCGTATTCGTCGCCTTACCAAGTTGATTTAATAAATCATCACCGGTATCTTCATTGGCACTGATGGTCAAATTTCCTGCAGCGACCTTCTGGAGTATCATGAAGTATTCGGTCAGACCCATTGCAAGATTCATCGAGCTTGAATGCAGTTCTTCTGACGTTTCCCGGAGATGATCGAGCATGTGCTGGAAGCCAATGCCGAGAGTATCTTTGTCAGACCGCACATGAACCTTCACATCCAGATTGCCTCCCTTTACTTCTTCTATACATTCGGAAAGTTTTTTGAACTCAAAGATCATGCCGTTCGTAACCTTTCCCAACTGGTTCAAGAGGTCATCCCCTGTATCATCTGAAGCCTTCACGTTAAGATTGCCAATGGCTAATTCTGAAATGACGCTAAAATAATCACTCATCCCCAGGGCAAGGTTCATGGAATTTGTATGCAGCTCTTCAACACTCTGTTTCAGATTCTCGACCATTTTTGAAATAGCATTACCCAAGATATCCTTATCCGATCTGATCTTTACAACAGCTTCAAGATCTCCTGATGCTATTTTACCTGCTGTTTTTGCCAGTTCATTCAACGAGAGCGCCATCCGGGCAAAGGTATTTTCCATCTGCATAATCTCGTTGTTACTTTCTCCGCTGGTCGCTGCATGTGTAAAATCAGGGATATCGCCTTCTGCAATCTTATTTGCAGTGTCAGTAACCCTTTTTAACGGTCTTACAATGCCTCGGGTCAGTAAAACCGCCAATATGACTACTGATATTAATGAAAGAATTATTATGGCCTTGGATGTATTTTTTTGTGTCTGGACAGATTTCTCTGTCTTTGCTTTCTGCTGTAAATATACATCGCCAATGCCTTTAAGAAATGGGTCATAGATTTTCATCAGTTCGGGGAGCAGGACCTGACGTGTGTGAAGAGAGATTTTTTCTGCTTCATTAGAATTTCCCTGCTGCAATGCCCTCATAACAGCTTCGCCGGACTGATGAAGCTTCCTGTGCGGCTTTTCTAATGTTTTGAACAGTTCTTCGAGTTCAGGATACAGCAACTTATAGGAATAATACCACTGACCGAAAACGCATTTTCCTGGATCAAGTTCACCTTCAAACTTGCCTCTTTTTCTTGCTGTCTCTCTCAGGTTATCTACCCACTTATAATGTACGACCTGCATTTCACGAAGCTTTTCTTTCAGCTCTATCAGGTTATTCTGTCTCTGATCCTTGTCTTTCACGTTTGAAATTCCGATCTGCCAGAATATTCCCAAGATCAGGATTACAAAGAAGAGTAAGCCAAAGCTGAAAAATAGTTTTTTGCCTATGGACAGGTCTTTAAAGGCATTCATTGGTTATCCCTAATTTCTATTTTTGGGAGAATCAAAACTGGATCTGGCAGCGTTTTTTCCCTCCACCTTCTTCTTTTACCCACATAAGGGTCTTCTTAGTTCTGTCACACCACTGACGGACGTCCTTTTCAAATGTAGGACAGTCAGCAACTACTTCCAGGAGATCACCTGGCTTGAGTTCAGCGGATTTCGCAGCTATTTTCAGTATCGGTTGAGGACACCTCAGCCCTAAACAATCTAATGTTACTGTTGCCATAAATTATTCCCTCCTTTTAATAAATATTATGTTTTTCTGTTCTTAACTTCTTAACAAAACCTCTTTTAATGAACATTATCAAGTTGCGTCTATTCCCTGCTGATAGTCTGCATGATATCACCGTTTGAATTCCGTATCTGAACAGATAGGGCCATTTTCCCTGGTAATGTATGCGTGGCACATGCAAAACACGGGTCATAAGCACGGAATGCCATTTCAACCATATTGAGGAGACCGTCAGAAACCTTGCCTCCTTTTATCAGACCCCTTGCGGCTTTTTCTATAGACATACAGATTGCCGCTGCATTGTTTACAGTCGCAACTATCAGATTGGCTTCAGTTATAATACCATTTTTGTCAGTTTTATAATGGTGGATAAGTGTGCCCCGTGGCGCTTCCACAATTCCTATCCCCTCATCTGGTATAGCAGTCGGGATGTTTCTGATATGAGGATCGGTAATTTCCCTGTCCTGTGCAAGTTCCAGCATGCGCTCTGCAGCATAAAGGGCTTCAATCAACCGTGCCCAGTGAAATGCGAGTGTATTGTGAGCAGGTTTTCCGCCGAGCGTTTCGAACATCCTTTCATATTCTGCCTGGGCAAGCGGTGTCGCCATACCGTCAGCGACATTTAACCGTGCCAATGGGGCGACACGATACACACCACTGTCTTTACCGTCAACAAATCCCTTCCATCCAACATTCTTCAGATATGGGAACTTCACATAACTCCATGGCTCGACTCTTTCTGCAATGTGATTGAGGTATTCTCCCGGCTTGAATCTGGCAAATTCCTTTCCTTCCGGGGTTACAACGCGGACATCTCCATCATAAAAATTCACCTTGTTGTTTTTATCAACCATACCCATGTAATAAGTAGTATGTTTATACGTATCACCAAGAACCAGATCGACATACTCCTTATTCTTGAGAACAACATCATCGAATATTTTTAAAGCAAACTGTGCGAATTCAACTCCATTTTTTGCTACATCCACAATTTTCAGCCTGTCATCTTCAGCGAGCGGTTTCGACATCCCTCCCGGCAGACCACAGACCGGGTGGATTACCCTCCCGCCCAGAAGGGTTATAACGTCACGGCATTCCCTTCTCAGCTTGATGACCTTTCCGGCGATCTCAAGCCCTACTTTGGCAATAACCCCCAGGATATTCCTTTCAGCCGGTGGCGCTGATGGGCCAACAACAAAATCAGGCCCGCCGAGGAAGAAGAAATGGAGATTATGGTCTTCGAGCATAAAGGCAGAATAAATCAACTCCCTCAATTTTTTTGCAGCCGGCGGCGGTTCGACTTTGAACAGGTCATCCAGCGCCTTTGTAGAACAAATATGGTGTGCGGTAGGACAGACACCGCAGATTTTCGGTGTTATCCTGGGCATCTCCTCAGCAGGACGGCCAACAGAAAAGACCTCAAAACCCCTCAGTTCAGGCACCTGGAAGTATGCCTTCTCCACGTCTCCCCTGTCATCGAGGAAGATCTCTATCTTCCCGTGACCTTCAAGCCTTGTAATCGGGTCTATGGTAATGCGTTTATTCATTCAACCACCAAATTTAATTGATAAAATGCATCTGCATTATTCTATATTATATGAATTTTCTTCTCAACATAGATGCCGGCAAAGAATAGTAATAGAAAATACCTGCCGGATCAGCTATAGAATCTGTTATCTTCTTTATTCCTTCCTCACTATCTGCATCGATGATGGATGCAAGGGCTGAAAGAAACTTTGCACCCTGATCTTCAACCCTGCTCGTGGATCCAAAACATCCGCGGCATGGCATATTAGCGTTGATGCACCTTTCACCGCAACCGTCACGGGTTGCAGGCCCCAAGCAGATAATACCCTGGTCTAAAAAACACTTTTCCGGATCAAGAAGGACTTCGTGAACTCTCTTGATCTGTTTTATGACTGCCTTTTCAGGTTTTGTAATTTTCCTTTTGCAGGTATCACATAAAGATTTGTCGGGCGCCAGCACAGTACCTTTTGGTGGGAGGTTGCCAGTTAGAATCGCCTCCACGGCATTCATGATCAGGTCTGGCGGAGGAGCACAGCCAGGGAGGTAGTAATCGACATCTATGACCTGATCGAGCGTAAAAACAGTATTATAAAATTTCGGTAAAGTTAATTCGCCTTCCTTAACTGTTGTTTTTTCCTGCGGGAATATTTTATTGGGATTGTCCAAAGAAGGGGACTTCTGATATACATAATCAAAAATAATTTCCCGGTTTGAAAAATTTGCCAGGCCCGGGATACCGCCAATATGCGCGCAGGCCCCGAACGCAACAACAAGGCCTGATTTTTTCCTGAGGAGTTTAGCAATATGTTCCTGCTCTCCGGTCCGTATTGAACCATTAATGAAACTGACCGCTATTTCACCATCCTGCAGGGCTTCCACATCTTTGATCTTAAAATCCATCGCAACCGGCCAGAGGACAAACTCAACAGCTTCCACAACTTTCAGGATGTTTTCTGCAAGATCGACTACTGCTTCTTCGCAGCCTCCGCATGAGGCACACCAGTAAAAGGCTACCTTTGGTTTAGCCAATTATGAAACCTCCTCTATCACGCAGCAATCTCTCTCTTCAAAGGCCCGAGAGCTTTTACCTTTTGAACCATGTCACTTATTGTCTCAACAAATTTATCAGCCTCACTGGCAGAAACCCAGTCCAGCCGAAACCTTTCTTCTTCTATCCCGAACTGGGTTAGCATCTTTCTCAAAAGATGAAACCTGCGCAAAGCTTTGTAATTGCCTTCTTTATAATGACAGTCGCCGGGGTGACATCCGAGTATCATGACTCCGTCAGCCCCGGCCTGAAAAGCCTTTATTACAAACTGCGGGTCGATCCTTCCGGTGCACATTACGCGGATAACCCGCACATTGGGGGGATAGGTCTTTCTTGCGCTTCCTGCTGCATCAGCTCCCGCATAAGAACACCAATTGCATAAAAACCCGACTATCCTGGGTTCAAAATCACTCATTTCAGAACCTCTTCTATCTCGGCAAATATCTGTTCTGTAGTAAAATGCCTGCTTTTGGCCGAGCCGCTCGGACATGCTGCCACACAGGTCCCACACCCTTTACAGAGAACCGTGTTTACTACAGCAACCTTCTTTTCTTTATCAATGACAATTGCTTTATATGGACAGAGTCCCACGCAGATCATGCACTCAGCGCAGACTTTTTCATCTATCTCGGCTGTCATGACATCCAGTTCCAATTTTCTTCCAGGGACGAGTATCGAAAGGGCCTGTCCTGCTGCTGCTGCACCCTGGGCCACCGAGTTCTGGATATCTTTCGGCCCCTGTGCACAGCCGGCAATAAATACGCCTTCGATATTCGTGGATACAGGCGCGAGCTTGGTATGTCCCTCAGCGAAAAACCCTTCCCTGCCCTGTGAAATCAAAAGGAGTTCTGAAAGTTTTGCAGTATCTTTTCCGGGTATCATTGCAGGGCAGAGCACTACCATGTCCGCAGATACTTTTCTCTTTTTCTCGGATATATCAATGCAGTGCAGATCGATCTTATCACCTTTCATTTTTGATACAACATTCATGGGGAGTGTTGTATGAATGAACTCGAAATTTTTCCATTCCTTTATGGAATCCAGAAAAGCCTGATTATCCTTTCCCGGGACACACCAGTCAGCATATATATCATAGACCCTAACTTCAGGTGAATGTTTTTCTATCATATGCGCAAACTTCAGCGCATACAGGCAGCAGACAGATGAACAGTAATCTTTGTAATCTTTATCCCTGCTTCCTATACAGTGGATGATTGCAACTGATTCAGGTTCTTTTGCATTTTTCGTGAGGAGTTTTCCGCCGGTAGGTCCTGTTTGGGCAAGTATCCGTTCAAACTCAAGGCTGGTATATACCTCAGGTATCTTCCCATACCCATACTGAGGGAGGACTGACGGATCAAAGAGTTCAAAACCTGTCGCTGTGATTATCCCGCCGACATTTCTCTCAAGGATTTCATCCGTATCTTCATAATTGATCGCATCAAACATGCAGGCTTCTTTACACTGTTTGCAATCCTGATTTTTAAACCTCTCATACTCTTCTCTGGTTATCAAACCAGCCTCGAATGCCTCCTTTTGAGGTCCCGTATTCTGCCCCTCAAAACGCAGGCAGCTTTTTGTATCGATCACAGGCACATTCGGCAATGCGCCTGTATAGGGAACGTATATAGCCTTGCGGTCGCTCAGGTTATAGTCAAATTCATTCTTCACCTTAACCGGACACTGCTCATAACATGCGCCGCAGCCGATACATTTTTCCTTATCGACAAACCCGGCTTTTTTATTTATCCTCACAACGAAATTGCCCAGGAATCCCAGCACTTCCTGGACTTCGCTATTCAGCAATAACTCAATATTCTCATCGTGCAGTATCTCGTCCATCTTTGGTTCAAGCATACAGGAAGCGCATTCCATCTTTGGAAAAATATCTTCATACCGCGCAACCCTGCCGCCGATAAAAGAATTCTTCTCCACAAGATAGACCTTTCTGCCTGCCTTTGCGAGCATGTGGGCAGCCTCCATACCGGCAGGGCCTGCGCCAATTACAAGTACGTCGGTATTGCAGTCAATCTCCTTTTTCTCCAATGCTTCATGTAATGTTACCCGCTTGACTGCTGCACGTATATAGGACTTTGCCTTTTCAGTCGCTTTATTTTTGTCATCGGTCACCCAGGCAACCTGTTCCCTGATGTTAACCATCTGGAACAGATACGGGTTAAGCCCGGCTCTCTGAAGGACATTTCTGAAGGTTTTTTCGTGTTCTTTCGGAGTGCAGGCAACAATAACAACACGGTCCGGTTTTTCTTTTATGATATCTTCGGCAAGAAAATTTTTCCCGTCTTCAGAACAGAGGATGCTGTTGAGTTTCACATATCCGACATTTTCGAGGCTGGATGAAAACTGAGCAAGCTGATCTATATCTACATTATCAGAGATGTTAGTCCCGCAGCTGCAAATATAGACACCAACACTGACTTTCATGGTTCCTGCACTTTTACCCTGTTCAGGGTATTATACATTTTTCCGATCCTTAATCCTTTTCCAAGGATTTGCATTACCATAATCTTAAAAAATACTTACTGAAAAGTCAATAAAATATAAATGATTTTACCTGAATATATCAAGCACCACTCTAAATTATGCTATTAATCTCTTAATATCCTTTCAACAACTGGATTACTGCTTCCGCAGGAATGACGCTATTCCCGTGAAAACGGGAATCCATAGACATACAGAGTTCGCTATGTTATTAATCTTCAAAGATCTTAAAAGTTATTTAAGATCTTTTATTTCCGTCATTCCCCGACTTGATCGGGGAATCCAGAAAAAAGAACTGGATTATCCGGTCAAGCCGGATAATGACAACCATTGGAACAGAGTTCGCTATGTAATGGTTTGCAAAATAACTTGTGGATATAGGGAGTACATCTTTATAATATCAAATCATATAATCCTGTGGGCGGTTAGCTCAGCTGGGAGAGCACAACGTTCGCAACGTTGGGGTCGGGGGTTCGAATCCCCTACCGTCCACCAACTTTTCCTTTATTTATCAATACTATTGTTTCTGCAAAGAGCGTCCAGCCATTGACCCACAAGTTTCTGATTAAATAAGCTGACAGTCTTTTCAAACACTTTGCTTTCAGTACATTATCACTTTGCTGTTACAAACAGTTATAAACATGTTGACATACATAATATTATATGTATAATAATTATTATGGAGGTGAACTTATGTTAGTAAATACTGAAAAGATGATACCTGTAACAAAGCTGCAGAGGGAACTAACCCAAAGACTCCGGGAAATTCAGGAAACAGGAGAACCCTTATTTGTTCTCAGAAACAATGAAATGGCAGCAGTTATTCTCTCTACTGAAGAATATACGCTTCTTAAGCAAGCTGAGGATATCCTTGAACATCTTGAGATAGCAGAAACAGTCGAGACAAGACTTAAGGGCTATGATCCGGCTAAAAACATACCGTGGGAAAAAATAAAGAAAAGACATGGCCTATAAGATTGGATTTTTACCGGATGCAGAGAAGGATTTTGAAAATCTTGCCGGTTCATTAGAGAAACAGGCTGCGAAAAAAATAGATTCCCTTACTAACAACCCCTTCCTTGGAAAACCACTCGGCAATAAGTTCGGAATAGATTTAACCGGATTCTATAAGCTGTATTTCGCAAAAAAGAAATATCGTATCGTATATCGACTCCTGGGAGAGCACATTGAAGTCATAGAGATTATTGGCATAGGGGAAAGGGACAAAGAGAAAATCTATAAGCTGGTTGCAAAGAGACTGAAGAAATTAAAGTCATAGAGCAGCTTTATCACTTATGTCTCTGTCCAGTTTTGTCCGGCCAGCTATTTCCATCAAAAAACTATTGTCTGTACTTTAAGATTTCTTTCAAGGAAAAATTATTCTAATTCTTCATATTTTATTCATCACTTCTTCATATTCTTTTCTTATATTAAGAGTAATAGTAAAACTGATTTTCACATGGCAGCCAGTTCCCCCTATGACTGGCTGCCACACCTCCTTAACATTATGTTTGCCAGAACAATGAGAAAATTTGAGGAATGCTGGCTGTAAAAGACTATGGCATGATGAAATATGAAAAGGTCACTTCAAATAAAAACCATGACCATCGTTATTGGGTTATTTTTGATACCAGCAGTGATTCACGCACAACCTGACCAAGTTACAACAAAACCCCCTGCATTGGAACAACCATGTGTTTGTGAAGGTACATCCCTAACTAAACATTCTTTCATTGTAAAACTCAAAAATGAAATATCTTCAATCCTAACGAAAGTTAAGTCCGTAATAACGGGGCGAGGTGGAAGATTTGAGGGAAACACAGAATGTGGCTTCTTTGACGGGAAGTCGGTACTCGGAACAATTAAGGTAAAATATCGTAGCATTTCTGACAACGAAATAGAGATTATAATTGAGGACAAGCCGTTTATTATCCCTGCCCAAATGATTGAATCCCAGATAAAGAAGTATTTAAGCTAACAGCTTCTGTCCTTGTTAATGTAGTTAGAACTGCCTGCGATCTGGAATAATCTTCCTATCTGACAAATTAACAGTGCTTCTTCAGTTCAAACAGGACTTGTCTGGCAACAGCTTTAAGGGTTTCGAAGACTCCTTTGCCGGTTACGGCAACTCCCTCAAACCATGGCACCCTGCGGATATTCAGGAGCTTATCCATTTCCTCGACAGGCACAACATTCGCCAGATCTCTTTTATTGTATTGCATCGTGTACGGAAGTTTCTCAAGCTCATACCCCTGCTCTGCAAGGTTAATCTTCAGGTCTTCAAGGCTCTCCATATTGGACTCCATTCTCTCAAGCTGGCTGTCAGCAACAAAGACAACACCATCAACGCCTTTGAGGATGAGTTTTCTGCTCGCTGCATAGAAGACCTGCCCCGGAACAGTATAGAGGTGAAACCTCACCTTGAAGCCTTTGATGTCACCAAGGGCTAAAGGCAGGAAATCAAAAAAAAGTGTCCTCTCTGTCTCGGTGGCAAGAGATATGAGCTTTCCCCTCTGTTCAGGATTCGTTCTCCTGTATATATACTGAAGGTTTGTGGTCTTTCCACAAAGCCCGGGACCGTAGTAGACAATCTTACAGTTTATTTCACGTGAAGAATAATTAATAAAAGACACTTACCAGGCACCTACCTGAAGAGGTTGTCGATATCTTCATCGCTGATCTCTGCAAAAATAGACTCTTCCAATTTCCCCTCGCCCTTATCTTTTTCAACCTTCTGTGTTATCTCATCGAATATCTTGCCGATTGCCTCCGATGCCTTCTTCACACGCAGCCTTACAAGCCCCAGAGATGACCTGCTGTCGAATATGACAACCAGAATGATCCTCTGTCCGATAAGCGATATATGGATATTGTCCTTCTCTCCTTCGTGGAAAAGGATGGTAAATTCCTTTTCTCCCAGAAGCCTTGCAATCCCTCCGGTTGCTGCTATGTTTCCGGCAGTAAGAGATGCAAGCGATGTCGTATCGATGTCGTGTGTTTCTCCGGCTGACGCTATCAGTTGGCCGTTTTTATCAACAAGAAAAACAACCTTTGCGTTTGACTGCTGATGCAGCTTCTGGAGTTCTGCGTCGATCTTCCGGAACTCCTCTTCGTACATTATAAGGTTTGAACCACTCATTGTCTAAAACCTATCATAATTATCCGGAGATAATCAAGAAGCATAACAGGTCTCTTCCTTCTGAAGCCTTTCCCATTCCCTGTCTATTTCTGCCTGAATTCTATTCAGTATCCCTTCGTTTCCAGGTTTGAAGAGATGTTTGAACCTTCCCTGAGCTTTCAGGAATTCCAGAACCGGTTTCTTTTCTTTCGGCTTGAATGTTATCTTTGTAATTCCATTCTCTATTTCATAGAGCGGCCAGTAGCAGGTCTCAACAGCAAGTCTGCTTAACAGTATCGCATCATCGGTCCTTGATCTCCATCCCCGGTTACAGGGGGTAATGATATTCATGAATTTCGGGCCATTAATCTCCATTGCCTTCTGCACCTTTTTCATGAGGTCCATCCAGTGGCTTGGAGAAGCCTGGGCTGCATAGGGAATGTTGTGCGCTGCCATGATCTTTGTCAGGTTCTTCCTCTGTTCGGTCTTGCCCTGTACGACGCTGCCCGCAGGCCTGGTTGTGGTATCAGCGCCAAAAGGCGTTGCACTTGAACGCTGGATACCGGTATTCATGTATGCACCGTTGTCATAACAGATATAGAGCATGTCATGACCCCGTTCCATCGCACCGGAAAGGCTCTGCAGGCCTATATCATATGTCCCACCGTCACCACCAAAGGCAATGAACTTTATTTCCTTGTCTATCTTCCCCTGCTTTTTCAAAGACCTGTACATTGTCTCAACACCAGAGAGGGTAGCAGCAGCATTCTCAAATGCATTGTGAATCCAGGGAATCTTCCATGCTGTGTAATCCGATATGCAGCTTGAAACCTCAAGGCACCCCGTTGCGTTTGCTGCGATCACAGGATAATCAATCGCAAGCAGAACCATTTTTACGACTGTAGGGGCGCCACAGCCGGCGCATAATCTGTGCCCCGATGATATCCGGATTTCCTTCTTGGTAAGTTCTTTTAAAGTAAGTTTTCCCATGTTATTCCCTCACTCCTATGTATTCCTTATAGCTCTTTACCGTCCCTGTCTTTGCTATCTCAACAAGTTCGTTGAGAACAAGTTCTGCGTGCTCAGGCATATAATCCCTTCCCCCGAGTCCATATATTTTATTTATCAGTACCGGCTTTTCCTTATAAGGGTAGAGGCTTGTAGCGATGTCTAACATTACCGGACCAAAGGAACCGCCAAAGGCATCAGCCCTGTCCAGCACACAGAGAGCCTTCAGGTGTTTCAGAGCTTCTCCTGTTTCCTTATACGGGAACGGCCGGTATAACCTGGGCTTTAAGAGACCTGCCTTAATCCCCCTGTTTCTGAATTCATCAACCACATCCTTCGAGGTGCCGGCTGCAGAGTTGAGGATGACAAGCCCTATTTCTGCGTCGTCAAGCCTGTATGTCTCAAATAAATCATATTTTCTTCCTGATAGTTTCTCAAAATCCTTAGCAACATCCAGCACGATCCTGGAAACCTTTGAAGCAACCGCTTCCTGTGCTTTTCTGTATTCCATATAATAGTCAGTAAGTATCAGAGGTCCGTAACTGACCGGATGCTCTATGTCCAGCAAAGGGTTCAGCTGCCTGAACTCACCGACAAAATTCCTGACCTTCTCATCCTCCAGATACTCTATCCTCTCTATAGAATGACTTATGATAAAACCATCCATACAGACCATTATGGGAAGCCGTATATCCATATGCTCAGCAATACGGAACGCCTGAATAGCATTATCATATGCCTCCTGTGCATTCTCAGACCACAGTTGTATCCATCCTGTATCTCTGGCGCCCATTGCATCAGAATGATCACCATGGATATTCAATGGGGCTGACAGGGCACGGTTAACTACAGGCATAACGATAGGAAGCCTTGTGCCTGAGGCAATAAATAATATCTCCCACATAAGGGCAAGCCCCTGAGATGAAGTTGCAGTAATAACCCTTCCGCCGGCAGCAGACGCACCGACACAGGAACTCATTGCACTGTGCTCGCTCTCAACAAGAATAAGTTCTGTCTTTACCCGGCCATCTGATATAAAACCTGAAAATCTCTGCATCATCTCAGTCGCAGGGGTAATAGGATACATTGCACAGACATCAGGGTTTATCTGCCTGAAAGCATTTGCAACCGCCTCATTCCCGGTTACGGCAACAATTTTACCCATTATTTGCCCTCCTCTACCATAACGATTGCTTTCTTGCCTTTCTTCCCCGGACATTCAAGGGCACATATCCCGCAGCCCTTGCAATATTCATAGTCAAATTCAGCCCTCTTGCCATCTTTCACTTTGACCGACATATCAGGACAGTACAGCCAGCAAAAAAGACACTGTATGCAATTCTCTTCTATCCAAACCGGCTTTGAAGATCTCCATGACCCTGTTTTAAACTTTATTGCACTGCCTGCCTCGGTAATGACAGCGCCCGGATTCAATTCTTTCCATCCCTTGAGTTTCATCCTTCTTTTACCTCCTCGTATCCACGCTTTGTTGCTTCGAGGTTGCCATCAATTATTTTTTGTGAAAATTTCTTGCCAAAGCTTTTTTTGACATCTTCAAGGAGGTGCTCAAGGGTTACGATACCTGTCACCTTGCATATGGTTCCAAGCATAGGGGCATTTGGCAGAGCCCTTCCGATGCAATCTACTGCAATCTTTGTCGCGTCAACGGTAAATACCTTCTGCCTTGAGCCTGCATTCAGCTTTGCCCTTATCTCCTTTGGATCCTTTGATGTGTTCACAACAAATATCGCATCCTCCGTAGCACCTTCAGCAACGTTAATTCCATCAAGCAATGTTGCATCCACCACACTGACAACCTGCGGATTGAGAACAGGACAGTGCATCCTGAGTTCCTTTGCACTGATCCGGTTATATGCTTTTAGAGGAGCTCCAGCCCTCTCAGGGCCGTATTCAGGGAATGCCTGCACATGCCTTCCGCCACTCAGGCAAGCATCTGCGAGAACTTTCGCAGCCGTAACCGTTCCCTGACCTCCTCTTCCATGCCATCTGATCTCCATTATTTCAGCCATTGCAGTTCCTCCAAAGGAAATTTACAACCTCATTTTAGACAATTTCTGTGCATTTTTCAAGCTAAATGCTTAACTTATTTGACTAAATCTCCTGAGTCTTTTATATTCTATATAAAACATGATACAAAGCATGACAGGTTTCGGGGGTGCAGCAGGTAATGACTTTACGGTTGAAATCCGTTCTCTGAACCACCGGTATATGGATATATCAATAAAGATGCCTCCATACATGAGTCAATACGAAATACCATTAAGGAATATCCTGAAAGGAAAGTTTCAGAGGGGGAAGTTTGATGTATCTGTTTCGATAAACAGCGATAAAGCGCCTCAGCTAAAAATAAACAGGGATCTTGCAGGAAGCATATACGCTGCCTTGCTGGATCTGCAGAAAGAACTCTCTCTACCCGGAACAATCAGCATAGAGACACTTACAGAATACAGAGAAATCATGATGGAGGAAGAACCGCATTTTGATACAGATGCTCTGCACACCACATTCCATGAAGCTGTTTCGAATCTTGAGGCAATGAGAATACGGGAAGGTAGCCTCCTTTCAGATGAGATTCGTGGAAGGATAACGCTGTTACAAGAGATGCATAATGAGATAAAAGCGCGTGCGCCTGAAGAAGTAACAAAATGGAGGGAAAAATTCACTGAAAGACTGAGGTTGATAGTCGAGGCAGGAATGATAGATAATAACAGGATAGTTCAGGAGGCTGCCATCATGGCAGAAAAACTTGATATTTCAGAAGAAATAAGCAGGACAGAAAACCATCTGAAACAGTTCATAGAGATTATTGACAATGGCAATACCATAGGGAAAAAACTCGATTTCCTGCTTCAGGAGATAAACAGAGAGGTGAACACCTTATCCTATAAGTCGGGTGATTATTCCATATCGAACCTTGTAGTCAATATGAAAAACGAAATCGAAAAGATCAGAGAACAGGTACAGAATATACAATAAAAAGGTTAAGGCTAAGGTTGAGGTTAAGATAATATTTTTCTCAGCCTTAACCTTAGCCTTAGCCTGTAGTTTATATTCGGTTGGAGGTTGAAAATGAAGAAAGGTGATTTGAGTCCCGTACTGGTGAATATCGGCTTTGGCAATGTGGTAGCTGTTTCCAAGGTAGTGGCAATTGTAACCCCGGGTTCAGCACCAATGAAGAGGCTTCGGGAAGAGGCAAAAAAGGCAGGCAGACTTATTGATGCAACTGAGGGAAGACGCACCCGGTCGATAATCGTGACAGACAGCAACCACATCATCTTGTCCGCAATCCAGGCAGAGACCATTACCCAGAGATTCTTCGAAGGAAAGGAAGCCTTTGCAGGAGAAGAAGAGTAAAGGGTCTTTATTTATAGTTTCTGCACCCTCCGGCGCCGGTAAAACAACATTGTGCAGGAAACTCGTTTCTTCACTCCCAAATCTGCAATTCTCTGTATCATACACTACACGGCAGCCCCGTAAGGGAGAAGTGAATGACAGGGATTATACCTTTATCAACAGGCAGGACTTCAGGCTAATGGCGGATAAAGGCGAGTTTATTGAATGGGCAGAGGTTCACGGAGAATTGTATGGCACTTCACGAAAACGGCTTGAAGAACTTCTGGACTCCGGCAATGATGTCATTCTCGATATAGACACACAGGGTGCTATGCAGATAAAGGAGAGATATAAGGAGGGCATTTATATCTTCATCCTTCCCCCTTCCCTCGAGACATTAAAAGAAAGACTGAAAAACCGCATGACAGATTCAAAAGAGGAAATCGGGAAAAGGCTCGGGAGGACTATCGTAGAAATAAAAACCTTCGATAAGTATGATTATGTTATAATTAACGATATCCTTGAGGATGCGCTCATGGAGTTCGAGGCGGTAGTTATTTCACAAAGGGTCAGCATCAAAAAAATAAATCCGCTCTGGATTGAAGAGAGTTTTTTAAAGCAGGAGGAGATGTAAGTATGGAAATTATTTCTTTACCGATTGAATATGATCATGACCGGATAGACGGGAGGTTCAGGATCATAGCAATAGCAGTACAGAGGGCCAAGGAACTGGCTGTAGGTGCTGTCCCAAAGGTCAAGACAAAGGCGAAGAAAGTTACAACTATGGCCATTGAAGAGACCGTAGACAATACCATCGAATTTCTCATAGGAGACCAGGCAAAAAAGGCAAAAGAAGATTCCAAGAGATTTGATTATAGAAAAATCCTTGAGGAGAAAAAGAAAGAGATTACAGGCGAAGACCTTACTGAGTTTGAGAA
Organism: Thermodesulfovibrionales bacterium; assembly: GCA_049302065.1. Lineage (GTDB taxonomy): Bacteria > Nitrospirota > Thermodesulfovibrionia > Thermodesulfovibrionales > SM23-35 > VGWX01. The sequence goes on along the minus strand of JBAQLU010000126.1, from coordinate 28,115 downwards.
GGATCTGAAGGTTTATCTCCATGAGAAGGAGACTCTCGACAAGAAGGCTCTTGAAGGCCTCTTCGTAGAAAAACGAGAGGAAGGTGCTGAGGAATAAATCCATACTCCTTGGTGTTACAGGAGGAGTTGCTGCTTACAAGTCTCTTGACTTAATACGAAGACTCAGGGAAGAAGGCTCATCGGTTACGGTTATTATGACCGGGGCCGCAAAGAACTTTGTAACACCATTATCACTCGAGGTTGCCTCCGGGAACAGTGTCTACGCAGACATCTTCAGTGATCCCATGTCCCACATAACGCTCCCTGCAAATGCAGACATCCTCGTTATAGCACCTGCGACAGCAAACATAATAGGCAAATTCGCCAATGGTATCGCAGACGATCTGCTAAGCACATGCCTGCTCTCATTCAGGGGCAAGACAGTTATTGCACCGGCAATGAACTGGCGGATGTACGAGAACCCCATATTCCGGAAAAACCTGAAGACACTCCTGTCTCTTGGGGTCATCCAGGTCGGTCCTGAAAAAGGTTTGCTCGCCTGTGGAGAAGAAGGCATTGGGAAGATGGCTGATATCCCTGATATTATCGAGTCCCTGAAATCTGCACTTGCGAACAAGGACCTTTTGAATGAAAAGATTCTTGTTACTGCCGGCCCCACAAGGGAATACCTTGACCCTGTCAGGTTTTTGTCAAACAGGTCATCCGGCAAGATGGGATACGCTATAGCAAGGGCTGCTCTCAGGAGAGGTGCAGAGGTAACATTAATAAGCGGCCCTTCATCTTTAGATAAACCGAAAGGAGTCCATTTCATTTCTGTCGAGACCGCCGGGGACATGTTCAACGCTGTTACCAGTAAACTGCCTTCATCAACTGTCCTTATAATGGCAGCCGCTGTTTCTGATTTTACGCCTGCAGAAATGTCTCAGAAGAAACTCGAAAAATCCGAAAAGCTGATCTTGCATCTCGAACGATCTCCGGATATTATTGCAGCAGCCGGCAAAATAAAAAAGAAACTTTTCATCATCGGTTTTGCTGCAGAGACAGGCCAGAAGACTGAAAACGCAAAAAAGAAACTAAAAGAAAAAAATATGGATATGATTATATTCAATGATGTTACAGAGGCAGGTTCAGGATTCGATGTCGATACGAATAAAGTCATGATTATTGAGGGCGAAAAGGAGATCAGCCTCCCGGTTTTAAGTAAAGACGCGGTTGCGGATGCAATACTGGACAGGATGGTCAAAATCAGAGCTTGACTTTTTTTTTAATTTGATTGAAAATTTGGGCATATCATGTCATCAGAAGAAATAGAAAGACTCAGGGAAAAAATAGAAAAAGATCCGAACTCCAAGCTTTTTGTCCCCCTTGCTGAAGAATACAAAAAAGCCGGGATGTATGATGAAGCCATAGATGCGCTCATCAAAGGGCTTGAAAAACAACCCGCATATCTAAGCGCACGCGTCTCACTCGGCAAGATATATATTGAGAGAGGCATGTTCGCTGATGCTATGGCTGAATTTGAGAAGGTTATTGGAGCAATACCTGAAAATTTATATGCCCACAAAAAATTAGCCGAGATTTACAGAGAGCTCGGAGATAAAGATAAGGCGATAAGAGAGTTCAGAACCGTATTGAAACTGAACCCGCTGGATGAATGGGCAGCAACGAGTCTTTCTTCCCTTGAGAAGGAACCTGTGCCCCCTGTTCAGGAGCCACAGGCAAAACAGCTCCAGGAAATATCAGAGCCTGAACAAAAACCAATCATAACAGAAAAAGGAGAGGGGAAACCATTTGGGATGCCTTTCACCGAGAAAGACTTGATGGCAACAGCCACCTCTGAAGCAAAACATGAGGAAGAGCAACCTTCTGAAATATCTGCCGGCGAAGAAGACAGTAAATTATGGTCAGTTCCTGCTGAATTAACCGAAAAAATTGAGGAAACAGATAAAATACCCTCTGAAACACCTATAAATCAGGAAGAGACAGATCTGTGGCAGTCCCACCTTAATACAACACAAGACTTAAAAGAAGAGGAAGATAAAATTCCTGAAACTTCCATCAGCGAAGAGGATTTACAGTTATGGAAATCTCACGCTGAAATAGTTGAAAAACAGGAAGAGGCTGTGGCAGATGTAATGGAAGTTGAGGAATTACCCGAGGAAGAATCAATCTCATTTGAAGACATTTTCAGGAAACCAGAACCTGCTTTGCAGGAGAAAATAAGCACAATAGAAGAAAAAGTATCCAGGGAATCTGCTCTTAATATAGGAGATGCTGATCAATATATAGCCGGGGGCAAGTACCTCGATGCCATGAATATATACAAAAAACTTCTTTCTGCAGACCCTGACAACAGACAGATTATGCAGCGCACTGAAGATTTGAGAGCCCTTCTAAAACTTCTTGGCAAAGATAAAGAGGAACTGGTATTCAGACTTGAATCTTTCCTCGAAGGCATAAAAAAGAGACAAAATGAGTTTTTTGGAAGTTCTTGAAGATATTGTTGATAAAGTAGACGGCGCTGTTTCTGCCATGATCATCGGCAGAGACGGCATGTCTGTACAGGAATATGCCAGGGAAAAGCTCGTGGACCTCACAGGACTAAGCGCCGAGGCGTCTGCAATGATCAAAGATATAAGCCTCGCAGCAGACAATCTCGGACTCGGAGAGGCTAGGGAGTTTTCTATCATCTCAGACAGGTGTGGGATCATCATGAGAAAAATAAATACTGATTACTATCTCGCCCTTGTGATAAAGCCTGACGGGAATTATGGCAAAGGCAGATTTATCCTGAAAACCGCAATCCCGAAACTCGAAGGGGAATTCTGATCAAATTGAGAATTCTTCAATCAAAGAAGGTCTTGGTCATCCATGGCCCTAATCTGAACCTGCTCGGCAAAAGAGAAAAAAATATTTATGGCGCCAAATCTCTCAAGGATATAAATAAAGATATCTCTCTTCTTGCATCAGAACTCGGCATTGATGTTAAGGTTATACAGCTGAACAGCGAAGGAGAGATACTGGATATTATTCAAAAAGCCGACTATGATGTCTTGATCATAAACCCTGCTGCATATACCCACACGAGTGTAGCGATAAGGGATGCAATTGCAGGAGTTGAGAGGCCGGCCATAGAAGTGCATTTATCCAATATCCACAAGCGTGAGGAGTTCAGGCAGAAGTCTTTTATAGCTGGAGTTGCTGTCGGACAGATAAGCGGATTTGGTCCCGACAGTTACCTCCTCGCCCTGCGCGCTGCAAAAAATATCCTGTCAAAATAGTTTAGAGTGTCACAGTATATTAACCGTACCCTGTTGCCAGCATCGTCTCAAGAGACCCTCACCTGAAAAACCTGAAGCCCTTCCACGTTGTTAAGATCAGGGATGTCAATGCCTTTGTGGAGAGGGTGAGGAAAGGATAGTTGGTTAGCTGGGATCGTACCATCAATTCCTATTTCTATGCTAAATTGCAGCAGGAGTTGTTTTTGAAAAATCTGAAATTGACTCTTCTTTAACTTTTTTTGCAAGCGATATGCTTTTAGACAAAAGAAACTTATCCTTGTTTGACAGATTATCAAACTTAAGTTTCTCTTTTAAGAAAGGCACGCCATATTTTAATACAAGCTCGCCAAAGGCGGCGTTATAAAAGGACGAAGATGTAAAAGTTACACCGTTCATATCTATCTTGACTGAGGGTCCCTTTGCCAATAAGGAATCAATAAGAGTGAATAGCCTCTTCCCGTCATCGTAGCCAGTGCATTTCTCACCTATGAGTTCTTTTACTCTCAAAATTTCCATTTATTCACCCCATATTTCCTCTTCGATTTCAACAATGTCTATAATACTTTGCTTATCTATATAAAGATTAACACAGGTTCCTTTCAAAGGACAAACGAGCGTTTTCGTTTCGATGACTCCATCATGTCTTTGATACCAATATCCTTTATAGGAGACTATTTCCATTGAACCTCTATTTAATAAAAATCCGCTAATATTTGTTAGCCCGACTCCTCTGACTCTTTTTTCTATTTTCCTCTTACTCGAAACGCCCTCCAACACTGCTTTGCTTATGGCGTCGCAATCATCCCTAATGTCTGGATAAAAAGGTTTTAAAGAATTAAAAAGCCCTATCCCAAAGTCAAGAATGGAAAGAGTTAATTGTTTTACTTTGTGGTATGCCTGTGCGGAAATATAACAGCCTATTAGAGAGTGACTATGGTCAAACACATTATTGATTGCTTCCAGGAGGCTTATGGATACAAGATCCCGAGCGACTCTTAGAGGAATATCACCATTATAGTTTATCCACTGAGCGATGTTATCAAGATAAGTGCCATCTACTTGTTCAAGCCTTTTAAGAGCAACCGATGTGCTTCTCGGAGCAGATGTCACCTGATTCTGTTCAATGCTAAACTCCTGGAAAAACCCCGTGTCAGTCAAATATTTTCTGACATCAGAGGCCAGGGGTATTTTGATAAACACCTTGTTTCCGTTTTGTAAGTGATAAAACATCATTGCAGCCAAAAGATTAAGACCGAACGGCTTTATGAACTGGATGTTTTCACAATCAATCAGTATAGGCTCATTATTTATGGATAAGCTGTCATTGAAATCGCACATCAGGGTCGAATAGCTAACAATTGAATTATCTGACTGAATTGGGAAGGCAAGAATTTTGGTATAGTTATTCAATTTTTCCATGTTCTATTGTTGGGAGGGGATAAAAAGTTCATATGCGCTGAGAAATTTGATATTATTTGTATTTGCATGGAACATCAGCGGAGAGGCATTGCAGACAGCCTTCTCCCGCATTACTTCAAATCCTCTGCCAGTTCTTCAGTTGTGTAGTCTATATGGAGGTCCGCCTTTTTTACTTTGTCAATTATCTCCCATATGTCTATAGAAAGCATAGCAGCAGCTTTCTGGAGGGTTATCTTTCGGTCTTTATACAATTCCAGGACTTGTTTTTCGTTTAACACATTTAATCCGTGCTTTAAGGCACGTGGTATCAGTTCTTCAACCTTAGTTCCCTGATTTCTTGACAGTCTTTCAGCTTCTTTACACAGGCTGTCCTTTAGTTTCACGGCCCTCATTGCTTTATCTCCTGTAACCTGAATTGACTTTATTATATCAAAGATTTGCATACATGCTCTCTCTATTGTATAAATTCCTCTTGATCTTTTTCATCAGCGACAATCGTGCGTTTTTCTATCCCACCGAACGATAACGTGATGGAGAGTTCCCTGTGCATATAGACATGCTTGACGTGTCATTCCTTCCATTACCTCTTCTTAAAATACCAAAAGTATAAAACCCAATAGTTCAATTAGTTAAGAACGTCCCCTATGCCTACATTCTCATCTTATTAGATTGGGGAAAGGAGAGTCCTTTGCACTTTCTGTAAACAGGATTCTTTGTAGAAAGAGTTTACTTATATATCATAATATCTTTAAGCTCAACATTATCAAGTATTGAAGGAAATCCCATAAAATTCAGCCTTATGTTTTCCACTTTAAAAAATGTTTTAAGAACATCTATGGTTTCGCGAGTGCCGGTGGTATCCTTATCCCCTAATATCCTCATTGTTTCTTTCACTGAATACCATGGCTTCAAAAGCAAATCTCGGTTCCTGCTTAATAAAACCGCAGTCACTTTTGCTTTTTCAGCAATATTTGACTCCTCCTGCCGAATTCTCATTGTCTGAAGATATACACTGTTCATAACATCATCCTTTGGAAAGGAGTATCCCAGCGAAACAACATGTTTTGCCTGACTGAAGAAATCACCATAATCGAAATGTATCTTGTTCACAGTGCTTGGTTTTTCCGGTTTGATAATCGACTGTATTTCCATGAAAGAATTGGAAAAATATACCGGGTGTTTACATATCGGGCAGTCAAGTTCATCGGGCAAGCCCTTGAGATATTTCGGTTTAACTTTTTCGTAGCCTGGACCCTTAATAAAAGACATATCTACTTCGGAAGGTATTGGGTCTGAGCAAAATAAACGGGAAATATACCTAAAATCCATCTCGCCCAAGTTTTCAGGGAAAATGAAGAAACCATTTTGGCAACGTGGGCAAATCCGAATATTACAAAGGCCATGCGGAACAAATAGCTTAATAATTTTAATGAGGATTTTTGATTTTACGTCGGTGTATTTTTCTGTATAGGAATCCTTCGTAAACGCATTAATGAGAAATGCTGCGTCTTCGCTAAAGGAATAAACCGCGGATTCCATATGCTCACCAGATAGTTTTATCCCTGCAAAAGGAGAACCAAAATCCATATAAACCTTTTTGCAAGTCCCGGCATGACTTTTTTCAAGCAGTTCTCTATTCAATTTCTGATTCATTTTCATACCGAGGAATGGTAAAACAGGGTCCCAGTTATATGTAAGGTACGCAAAAGGTGAAAGATAGTTATCCCGAAGGAAAGATTTTCCCACATCATTAAGTGTCTGAAGTTCCGAGAAATCTTTTGCCAGCCGATAAAAAAAATCTTCGTATCTGCTCAGCAGTGATGTATTCATGGTTCTCAGTAAATGCTTGAAAAGTTTATAAACAAGCAATCTGTATATGTTAAGTGCGCCATCCAGGTCGGCCCTTTCGCAATAATAAAGTTGCAGGGTTTCTTTTGTTTCATCTGGAAAAATCTCTTTTGTCGGAATTGCAATGTTTGATTCAATCGCATTATTAATAGTGGTCAGTATTTTTACGAGATCAATCTTCCCATCAGGAGAACTCTCTTTCAATGAACACATTATCGCCTTGAGATCGATCAGCAAATACTTTTGATACACGCGGTTTAGATAATGTCTGAAAGAGCCAACTTTCCCATCCAGAAAGTATTTATCGTACAGCAGACAATACTCGTTCAGCGAGCGCTGGCGGCATTCTTCAGCAGCTTGTTCCGTCCGTGCCCCGTCACCGTCCAATAGCAATGATAAAGTCATTTCAAAGTCTTTTCTTGCCGGCTCATCCAATGGCATTTTGGAATTTATGTGATCAAGCCGCTGCCTGATAGAAGAAGGAGACTTTGACTTGCAACACTGCTCGTCAAGAAGAATGCTCAAGATTTCGTGAATTTCCGGGGTGGTGGGCAGCCCGAGGCTTTTTGACATCCCAGCGCCGACGATGATAAGTGTCTTATCCATTTAGGCAAATAAGATTTATGAAGATCATGATTTTTATTCGGTGATAACGAATTTCTTGATACTCGATTCATTAATTCCGAGATCATTGGTCTTATTAATGGGTCCGTTGAAAATAATGGACGCAGTTTTGCCAATTACGCTTGATTGTGATAGTAGGCTGCTATGCTTCTCACCCAGATTAATAGTCAAACTATATTTCTCCTCTTGCACAGTTAAACTATATTCATTTTCCCTTTTAGATACTTCGAAAAGATCAGCCTTAGCCTCAGCATCAGCCTTAGCCTCAGCCTCAGCATCAGCCTTGGCAGTGCTAAAAACAAAAGGAACAAAATATTTCTTATTAATTTTCTTGACCAATGATTTATCAACTGAGATCAGCACGGAGATCATTAAGGATTCTTTCTTAGATTCTTTCTTAGATTCTTTCTTAAGCTCAAGTCCATAAATTTTGCCAGTAATGTGATACATATACTTACCTCCCCAAAATTATTTACATCATATAATAAACTGATTATATCACAGCGGTGTCTTTTGGAAAGGACATCACATGCATATTCCTACCTTCTCTTTACTTTTATGAGAAGATCCAATAATATAACAACATTAAATTGGCGTTCTTATTAAAGCTAACTCATTCATAAAACGGGTGGCGAATATGCATAATTTAAAAAAACGTTTTCTTGCCTGTTTTTTAGCCTGCCTTTCTGTCATTCTTCTATCTTCAGCTCAAATATGGGCTGATACTAATGTTGGTGGAATAATTAACAATGATACAACTTGGACTTCAGGTAATTCTCCATACAATCTTACAAGCGATGTGCAGGTTGCTTACGGTGCAACCTTGTCTATTGAACCAGGTGTTTTAGTAGAAGGGCATCATGTTGCAATTCAAGTCTGGGGATTATTAGATGCTGTAGGAACCGATACACAAAAGATTGTATTCAATAATGTGAAAATAAAGCCTGGAATTAATAAGCCTGATGAACCATTTTTGATTAATATCAAATTTTCTAAAATAAATGGTGGAAGTTTATATTCCCCCACGGGATATGGCATATACGGCAGTTTAAACTTAAGCGATTCTAAACTTAACAACATACCTGAAATCCATTTATGGTATCCAACTTCTGATTGTTACATAGAAAGGAATATTTTTACTAATACGAATGAAATAAGTATCGTAACTAATACTGCAAATGTTTATATAATAAATAATATTTTTTATAAAAATATGCCATGTGTAGTAAAAGTTTGGGCGAACTATTATGCTCAGATTATAGTTGAAAATAATAGCTTTTTAAGTACAGACAGAATTGCCCTACAGTTGCCTCTGGGATACCATCCTGCTTCAATGACGGCTATTAATAATTATTGGAATACAACAGATACGAGCGTAATTGATAATATGATTTATGATAAAAATGACGATTTAGCTTGTGATGACTACATAAATTATTTACCCATTCTAAATAGTCCACATATAGATACGCCTCTTGCAGTAATTTCAATAACTCCATCAGAACATATGACCAATGATGTTCCAGTCAATAGTTCTATAAATGCTATTTTCAGTGAAGCAATGGATTCAACTACCATTAATGCTGCTACCTTTCTAATGAGTGAAGGAGTTATGGGATCTGTAACCTATGATCCTACGACTAATATAGCTATTTTCATACCATCGTCTGCCCTGCAACATAACAAAATTTATACGATGACTATAACAACTGAGGCAAAAAGTTTGATGGGAAAATCTTTATCCAGCATCTATACATGGGCATTTACAACAGAAGACACAGAATATTATGTTTTAAACTTCAGCACAATTGGCAGTGGCATAGTAACCAGCAATCCATCAGGAATAAATTGTGGTTTAGATTGTTCTGAGACTTTTGATAAAGACACTATAGTAACGCTTACAGCTACAGCAGATAGTGGGTATATATTCAGTGCTTGGAGTGGTTGTGACAGCATATCTGGAAATACTTGCACTGTCGCCATGAACGGTAATAAAAACGTCACAGCCAATTTCAGCCAGAATTGTGATCGAAGTCTCATAATCAATATCAATCCGCCAGGTTCAGGAACAGTCACAAAGAATCCAGACAAAGCCAACTATTGTCCTAACGAGCAAGTAACATTAACTGCAAGTCAAAATTCTGACTATACTTTTAATTTATGGGACGGAGTAGATTCAAGTAATGGCACAACCGCATCTATTACTATGAACGCTAACAGAACCGTAACAGTAAATTTTAATCAACAAACCTCGAATGAACCTGATATATCTGTAGATCCTGTAACACAAGTATTTGCTAACATTCCCGTAGGTGATTCATCAATGCCTCAAACACTTACCATCTCAAACACAGGCAGTGGGAATCTTGTAATAGGAACGCTTTCTATAACAGGACATGATGCCTCTCAATTTATAAAACAGAATGACACCTGTTCAGGACAGACAGTGACTCCATCAGCCAACTGTACAGTTAATGTAATTTTCTCTCCGACATCCACAGGTTCATTTGATTCAATTCTCAACATACCCTCCAATGATTTAGATGAACCAAATGTTACGGTGAACTTAAAAGGAGGGTCGGGTGCTGATATCACGGGATCATGGATATCATTATTTCAAAAATGCAACAGAGCCAATTGCAAAATTAATGGAAAATTCAATGTTCAGAATATTGGTAATAGGGATGCTCTATCTTCATTAGTAAGATTCTATCTTTCAGACGATGGTGTCTATTATGAAGCCTATCGTTTTCTTAAGGAAGCAAAAACAGGGACTCTTAAGGTTGGTAAAAGTAAAAGCATCAGTTTGAGTTACAGTTTACCGTCAGGTATTTCGGCAACTGATAAATATATCATTGCTGTTGTTGATCCAGACAATACCGTTATGGAAGCTAACGAAAGCAACAATATTTTTATCTATGGGCCTATACTACGGGCTAACCTCACAGGAATGTGGACATTGCTGACACAGCAGTGTAAGGGGGAAAAGTGCAAGATTAGAGGGGCATTTAATATTCAGAATACTGGCGGGCAGGATGCTACCTCTTGTTTCGTGAGGTTTTATCTTTCTGACGATAACGTCTATGATGCAGGTGATACATTCCTGAAACAGATATCAACTGGAACTTTGAAGGTAGGCAAAAGTAAGAAAATGAATTTGAGTTACAGTTTGCTGTCAGGCATTTCGGCAACTGATAAATATATCATCGCAGTGATTGATGAAGATAATTCAGTTTTAGAGGCAAATGAGGACGATAACAATATAGCTTATGGGCCTATTCCATAACAATTGATCAAGGGGCGAGGGCATCCCTTCCCTCGGCTTTCCAAGCCTTCACCTCACGATTTGGCATTGAATTATCAGGCATTCTTCAGTTATCGTAAGCGAATAATTTGGATTTCATGCATGATTGACACAATTTCAGACAGATATTCTTTGCGTCTTAATAATATAAGGCAGGCAATTAATAAAACAAAGGTTGATGGTCTGCTTGTTACTGATATCCATAATGTCCGTTATCTGACAGGTTTTTCCGGATCTTGCGGTTGTGCATTTATCACAGGGAAAGACCATTTTTTCATAACTGACTTCAGATACAGGGAGCAGTCAGAAAATGAGGTGATGGGATGGGAGACCCTTATCGAAAAAGGGGACAGGATAGCATTAATTCAGGACATCTCCAAAAAGAACGGCATTAAAAAACTCGGATTTGAATCCTCTGTGTCCTACCATTTTTTCAGAAAATTATCCCATACAAGTCTCAGGTTGAAGGCAATGGAAGGCTTCGTAGAAAAATTAAGGGAGATAAAAGACAGACATGAGATCCATTACATTCAGGAAGCAGTGATGCGTGCAGAGAATGCCTTTATGGATGTTAAAACATATATAAGACCGGGGATAAGCGAACGTTCAATTGCATTAAGACTCGAAGAAGGATTGAAGAAGAGAGGCTGCAGTCGTATCCCCTTTGATATCATAGTTGCATCAGGACCGCACTCAGCCATGCCGCATGCAAGGCCGACTGACAGAAAATTGCAGAAAGGCGACCTTGTGATAGCAGACTGGGGCGGAGAGGCTCATGGTTATTTTTCAGATCTGACAAGGACATTTCTACTGAAAGGCGGAAACGATATACAGAAAAAGAAGGAGATTTACCATACTGTTCTCGAAGCAAACAGGAGGGCCATCTCTTCTGTTTCCAATGGCGCCCGGTCAAAGCAGATTGATGCAGGAGCAAGGGATTATATCAAAAATGCAGGGTACGGTGACCTGTTTGGCCACGGAACGGGTCATGGCGTTGGTCTTCAGGTACATGAATCACCGCGGATATCATGGAATAAAAGTGAGCCTGTAAGAAAAAATATGGTCTTTACAATCGAGCCTGGAATTTATCTCCCGGGACTTGGAGGAGTCAGGATTGAGGACATGGTGGTTGTCAGTGAGAAAAAAGCTGAAGTATTAACTTCACTGCCAAAGAAACTGGAACTGATTTAGGCTACATCCTTCTGCAACAACGTCTGAACCATCTCTGTAACACCCCGGAAATCAATCTTGCCGCTTCCCATCTTGGGAAGTTCTTCGATCACAATAAATTGTTTTGGAAGGGCTATATTGGGCAGGTGCTCTGACATCAATTTCAGGATCCTTCTTTCATCCACCTTCTGCGTTACTGCAGCAACTATCCTTACTCCCTTGTGCGCATCGGGTATTTCCACCACCGAGCAGGCAATATTTTCCGGCAGGAGTTTTTGCAGCACATCTTCAACCTTCACCAGTGAAACCATTTCTCCACCGATCTTTACAAACCTTTTCAGCCTGCCGGAGTGCCACAGGAATTCATCTGTATCCAGATAACCCATATCGCCTGTATCGTACCATCCATGCCGGATACGCATTGACGTTTCTTCAAAGTCATGCAGATATCCCTTCATTACAAGATCGCCTTTTACCAGTATTCTCCCTACCTCTCCGGCGCCGCATTCTTTGCCGGTCTCATAATTTTCGATACGCACTAAAACGTCCGGAAGCGCTTTCCCGACACTTCCCGGCTTATTATGTTCCGGGGTGCATACAGAGATCACCGGAGATGTTTCGGTAGCTCCATATCCTTCATACAGCGTAACACCATGCTTTTCAAAGAACTCGTTTCTCAGTGCATCAGGACATTTATCCGCACCGCTCACAATAAGACGGATACTCCTGAAGTTGCCTTCCTCTGATTTGCGGAGATAGCCCCACAGGAAACTCGGCGTGCCAACCATTACCGATGGCCTCTCTTCACTGATAATATTACAAATCATTCGGTAGTCGAGAGGATTTGCATATGCAATAACTGTCATTCCATGGAAAAGAGGGGTCCAGAGGTTGACCGTCAGGCCTAATACATGAAAATAGGGGAGATTTGCAAGCATTACATCACTCTCATACAGCTTCATGACCTTGCTGAAACTGGCGATGTTTGATGCAATATTCCGATGGGTTAATTGGACAGCCTTGGGGTCTTTTTCACTGCCGCTTGTAAAGAGTATGACGATGTTGTCATCTTCAAGCCCTCCATGAATCATTTTAAGGATAAGAGGAACCGGAAGCTTCGCCTTAAGTGCAGCCTTGAGTTTTTCTCTGCCTGAGATCTCCTCCATGATGTCCTCAATGAAAACCATTCCATCGATAACAGGGCAGTTGATCTTTTCAAGGAGGGCTTTTGATGTGATGATAGTTCTAAAATTGCATTTCTTCTGAGCATAGAGTGCATTATTCGCTGCACCGGTCGAATAGTTGATCATGACCGGGGTTCTTCCGCTCATCAATGTGCCGAGGATCGAGAGTGCACATCCTGCAGAGGTCGGGATCATAATGCCGAGGAATCCTTCTTTGTATTGACTGAATTTCTCTGAAAGAATAAGGGAAGCGATGAGCGCCTTGGAATATGAGACCCTCTTGTCAGAGGTACGGTCAATAAACGCAGGTTTATCGCCGTACCTCTTTGCAATCCTCACAAAATGCTGATGCAGGAGCATCCTAAAATGTCAGAGTCAGTGAAGCACTCACGATATTGATATGTGCATCATAATATCCTTTTAAACCGCCTTTTATTGCGTTTTCCGGGTTAGCTACAGATTGACTGATCTCAGGGTCATTGATGAAGAGGTGAGCATAAGCGATATCAGCTTTGAACATATTGGAAAACTTGTACCCTATACCTAACGCTGCCCAGATACGGTCTCCGTCCGGTATACGCGGCGTCCGGTATCTTTTATCAGAAACTGCGGATGAATCATAGGCAGTGCCGGCTCTGAATGTCCATTTATTATCAGGCATAAAGGTTACACCAAGCGAAGTGCGATAACTATCCTGCCAATTTTCAGTAGTAACAGCATCCGGCTGGTCGTGATTGTCAAACTTTACTTTCAACTCTTCAAAAAGCTGCCAGTTTGTCCATGTAAAATCTGCCATGATCATCCACTGTGGATTGATCTGATGGAAAAAGCTGATAGAAAGGTTGTCAGGCACGGTTATCTCAGCTTCGGCATCGGTATCCTTGAATACAGGGACAGGGGCAAGTCCGGGAGGGACGCCGGAAAATTCAGCCCTGCCGTCAAGTGTGTGATCAATGCGTGAACGATATGCTATGCCCATACGGGTATTTTTTGTAAATTCATAGAGAAAACCGATGTTATAGCCAACGCCCCAGCTGTCACCATTAAGTTCGGCATGACCGTCAGCTTCCTGAGGAGTCAGACCGAGCGCATGGGGAGGCAATCCGAGTTTTCCCAGGAAATCAAGCGATCCGAAGTCAATTGCATTGGTAAGTTTTGCTTTTAAGTACTGTACGCTGATACCCGCGCCAACACTCAGATTATCATTTACTTTGTACGCAACTGACGGGTTTATATTAACACTAAGGAGATCTGATTCAATAGCATGGTAGCGGCCAACCCAGTGTTTGTCATACTCAGTGGCAAGCCCGAATGGCGCACTCACACCAAGCCCGACTGCAAAACGGTCACTGAGTTTCCTGGTGTAATAGAAATTCGGCACAGCCTTTGTGACACCGCTATCACCACCGTTACCACCCTGGAGAGGGATTCCGGTATAAGGCTGCAGAACATGAGTTGATCCCTCATTATTAAATTTAACAGACGGCATAATAATATGTGCTCCGGCAATCACCTGCTTTCCCTCCAGACGTGTCATGCCTGCCGGATTATAAAATATTGTCGAGGCATCCTCAGCGCTTGCAGCGCCTCCTGCGTAAGCGTTCCCCAGACCGCTGACACCATTTTCTATAAGTGCGAACCCTGCACCAAACGCAGAACTTGCGGACATGAAAGAAATGCATACAATAAAAAATATACCACCCCTCCACTTGCACAAGGATTGATTCTTCATCCCTTTCCCCTCCTTTTTTAAAAATATTATTCGCTCCGTAACTTACCCATTTTGTTAATTGATGTCAAGAAAAAATATTTATGATTCATGTAACTTTTGCTTAATTCCCTGGACAGATGGAAAAAATCACAGAAAATGCTAAAATAATAGACTTTTATAAGGAGGTATGCGTTTTGATTTCTACGAGCGATTTCAGGAAGGGGCTTAAGGTCGAGTTCAAAGGCGAGCCCTGTGAGATAGTTGACTTTCAGCATGTAAAAATGGGAAGAGGCGGAGCTATTGTCAGGACAAAGATGAAGAATCTCAAGACAGGAGCAGTCCTCGAGGAAACGTTCAGGTCAGGAGAAAAATTAGAGAGACCGGGTCTCGAGGAAAAAAACATGCAATATATCTATTCTCAGGATGAACATTATTATTTTATGGATTTAGAGACGTATGAACAAATCCCTTTCATGCTTTCCCAGCTTGGTGAGGTAAAGAATTTCCTCAAGGAAAATATGACAGTAAAAGTCCTCTATCACAAAGACGTGCCTATCAGTGTGGAAGTTTCAACTTTTGTCGAACTCACTGTTACCAAGACCGACCCTGCGGGTTTCAAGGGAGATACTGCTTCCGGGAGCGGAAAACCTGCCACTTTGGAAACAGGGGCTGTTGTTAAAGTCCCCTTTCATATAAACGAGGGAGATATTATAAGGATTGATACAAGGACATCGGAATATATAGAAAGGGTAAAATAATGGAACTTGAGGATTTAAAAAAACTCTTAGAACTTCTCAAGGATACAGATATTACCGAACTACAGGTAGAGAAAGATGGCACAAAGGTAAAAATCAAGAGAGAAAAAACCTTCTCCTCTTTAGAGATGCCTCTTTATAAACCTTCTACATCCTTGCGCGAGAAAATTATAGCTGAAACCGAGGAAGAGACACAGAGGCTTGTAACAATCACCTCGCCGATAGTCGGCACATTCTACAGGGCGCCTACCCCAGAGGCTGTGTCTTTTGTTGAAATAGGCGCAAAGGTAAACAAAGGTCAGGTTCTCTGTATTGTAGAAGCAATGAAACTGATGAACGAGATCGAGAGCGATGTTGACGGAATTGTCGTAAAAATACTCGTAGAAAATGGACAGCCTGTTGAATACGGGGAGCCATTGTTTCTTATCGATCCCGTATGAGCAAGGAGCAGAGCGCAAAGAGCATAGAGCCAGGAGCAAAAAATACCTGACATATCTGGACATATGACAGTTTCAATCTACTACGCTCTTCACTCTCATCTCTACGCTGAAAAACATGAAATTATTTAATAAAATATTAATAGCGAATCGCGGTGAAATTGCTGTAAGGATTATCCGTGCATGCAAGGAACTCGGAGTAAAAACTGTTGCAATATATTCGGAGATGGATAAAGAATCCCTTCATGTGCGGCTTGCAGACGAATCTGTATGTATCGGGCCGGCCAATGTAACACAGAGTTACCTGAATATTCCCGCTATACTCAGTGCCGCGGAGATAACGGATTCAGACGCCATACACCCGGGATATGGGTTCCTGTCTGAAAACTATCATTTTGCGGAAGCATGTACAACCTCTGGCATAACATTCATAGGCCCGAGCCCTGAGAATATAAGGATCGGCGGTGACAAGGCAAAAGCACGGCAGACAATGAAAAGGAAGGGCGTACCTGTTGTTTCCGGGAGTGATGGCCCTGTGCAGAATGAAGAAATTGCCACGAAGGTCGCAAAAAAGATAGGGTTCCCTATCGTGCTTAAAGCCTCAGCCGGCGGAGGCGGACACGGCATGAAGATCGTGAAAGAGGAAAAGGACCTTGAGCAGGCATTTTATATGGCCCAGAGAGAGGCCCTGACAGCATTCGCGAACAGCGAAATTTACGTAGAGGAATACATACCCGAAATGAGACACATTGAAGTACAGATTATGGCAGACAGCAAGGGCAACACGATACACCTCGGTGAAAGGGACTGTTCGATACAGAGGAGGCATCAGAAGCTTATAGAAGAATCACCTTCTCCCATCCTGTTAACAGAAAAGTTTAAAAAGAGAATAGGCGAGTTGGGTGTAAAGGCTGCGCGCGCAATCAAATACAGAAATGTTGGAACAGTTGAATTTATTGTTGACTCTCAAGGCAATATCTACTTCATAGAGATAAATACCCGCATACAGGTAGAACATCCGGTGACGGAAATGGTGACAGGCATTGATATTGTAAAAGAGCAGATAAAACTGGCAGCAGGATTACCGTTTGAATACAAACAGCACCAGATACGGCCTTCAGGCCATGCCATAGAATGCAGGATCAACGCAGAAGACCCTGAAAGGTTCATACCCTCCCCGGGTAAAATTACATTTCTGTCGCTCCCAGGGGGGCCGGGAGTAAGAGTTGATACCGCGATTTATAGTGGATATGTCATACCTTCACAATATGACTCCCTTATCGCCAAACTGATCGTACATGGTAAAGACAGGACTGAAGCTATCATGAAGATGAAGCGTGCGCTTGATGAATTCATAATCGAAGGGATTAAGACAACCATTCCATTCCACAAAAAAGTTATGAACAACCCTGATTTTATCAGTGGAAATTTCAATACGAATTTTATTCAGAAAATGAATGGCAGCCGCAGTCAGGAAAATGCCTGAGCGCTATGTATTTAGCCGGCCTTTGCTTTATTACCGATAGCAGCATATGCAGTCTTTCTTATGAAGATATGGTACTCAATGCACTCCAGGCAGGTCTGAAATGGGTGCAGTACAGGGATAAAAAAAGATCACGGCGAGAAGTATATGAGGAAGCGGTCAGGCTCAGGGGGATTACAAAAGACTTTAATGCCGTGTTTCTCGTAAATGACCATCCTGATATAGCAATCGCTGTCAATGCCGATGGCGTCCATCTCGGTCAGGATGACCTGCCCTTGAAAGAATCCCGGAAGATAATGGGGCGGAAAAGAATAATAGGCATCTCGACTCACACAGTGGAACAGGCCATAGACGCTGAGAAAGATGGCGCTGACTACATTGGATTTGGCCCTGTGTTTAATACGACAACCAAAGATGCCGGCAGTCCGAAAGGGATTGATATGCTTCATGAGATAAAAAATCAGGTGCATATACCGGTAGTAGCAATTGGTGGTATAAACCTCGAAAATATCAGATCAGTCCTCGATGCCGAAGCTGATGCGGTTGCAGTGGCATCAGCTATACTCAGCGGGGATATCGGAGACAATACAAAAAGATTTTTAGATATTATTGAATCACATGATGCAAGATACAGAGTTAAGGAAAATTATATTTAGTAATCCCCCTTAATCCCCCTTTAGAAAAGGGGGAGGTAATACGTGGATACCATTCTGAAAAGAAGCAAAATACCCCTCTTTTATAAAGAGGGGAGAGGTGAGATTACTAAATAAATATATTACTATTCATATATTTTGATGACTCATAAAAAAGCAAAATTAACTACAATACGAAAGAGGGATATTTTTTCATCTGTCGCAATTTTATATATTGCATATCGCAGATCTTGCATTCAGACTGAAAAATCTTAGGGGGTTCATAATATGAAAAAAGTTGCGCTTCTCTTCTTATGTCTGTGGTTAACAGCTTTTGGATGTCAGAAAAAAGAGGATACAATAAAGATAGGCATTGCCGGACCCATGACTGGTGACCAGGCAAAAATGGGAATGGATTTCAAGAACGGTGCCTCGCTTGCAGTTGAGGAGTGGAACAACAAAGGCGGAGTCCTCGGCAAGAAGATAGAAGTTGTAATCAGCGATGACCAGCATGACCCGAAACAGGCTGTCTCTGTTGCCAATAAGATGATCAATGATGGTGTGCCAGGTGTTATCGGACATTTCAATTCAAGCTGTTCCATCCCTGCATCAGATGTTTATAACAGAGCAGGGATACCGATGATTACGCCCGGTTCCACCAATCCCCAGCTTACAGAAAAAGGTCACAGGGGTGTTTTCAGGGTATGCGGAAGGGACGATCAGCAGGGTAAGGTGGGGGCTGAATTTGCTCTAAACAGTCTCAGGCTGAAAACCGTTGCCATCCTGCATGACAAGACAACATACGGCCAGGGACTTGCAGATGAATTTAAAAAATTCCTTGGAGATAAGGTAAATATTGCTTACTATGGAGGAATTGTCCAGGGAGATAAAGACTTCAAGATGGTTCTGATCGCAATTAAGACCAAAAATCCGGAACTGATCTTTTACGGAGGTATCTATCCTGAGGCAGGTCTTCTCGTTAAACAGGCGAAAGAACTCGGATTAAATACCAGGTTCATGAGCGGCGATGGAACAATAGACCCTAAGTTTATCGAGATTGCAGGAGCTCCAGCAGCAGAAGGAACGTATCTGACGTTCAGCCCTGATCCCGGGAATATACCTTCAGCAAAAGGTTTTATCGAAAAATATCAGTCACAATATGGTGATATCGGACCTTATTCTGTTTATGCCTATGATGCTGCAAACATCCTGTTGTCTGCTATCAGAGAGGCAAAGTCAACTGAAGGGAAGGCGGTTATTGATAAGTTGCATGCTATGGAATTCGATGTCGCTCTCGGAAAGATAAGGTTTGATGCAAACGGAGATGTTACGGCATCACCATATGTTGTCTGGATCACAAAGAATGGAAAGTTTGAAGAATACTGGAAACCATAAGATTAAAAAAAGGGTTCAAGGGTCCGGGGGGTCAAGGGTCCAAGTCTTAAACAAACTACTAGAATCCTCGAATCCTCGGACCCTTGAATCCTTTTACTGGATTTCTTAAAAATGGATATTCTCAAAGCAGTTAAAGAGCGAAGGAGCATCCGGGACTTTCAGAAGAAAAAGATACCGGATGAGCTGCTTGATAAACTCATGGAAGCCCTTGTATGGGCGCCAAGCGCCGGCAATCTGCAGGCAAGAAAGTTTTACTTCATTAAGAACGAGCAGATCAAAAAAAGGATCGCAGCAGCAGCCTTGAACCAGAATTTCATTGCAGAGGCGCCTTTAGTTATAATAGGTTGTTCTGACAGCCGTATATCCCTTAAGTATGGTGAGCGTGGAGTTTACTTATATTCGATCCAGGATGTTGCTTTAAGTATCATGGGCATGATGCTTGTTGCTCATGAGCATGGGCTCGGTTCAACATGGGTTGGCGCATTCCGTGAAGATGAGGTCTCCGTGATTCTGAAAATGCCGAACAATCTGCGGCCAATAGCAATAGTTCCTGTTGGTTATCCGTCAAAGGTTCCGTATCCTCCTCCGAGGGTATCAAAAAAAGAAGCAGTGGAGGTAATAGAATGAAAATAGCTGTTAATACAGGTGGAGGCGATGCCCCTGGTCTCAATGCAGTCATTAGGGGCATAGTACTTGCTGCATATCAGAAGGGCTGGGAAGTTTACGGCATAAAATACGGTTATCGTGGGCTTGTTGACTCTAAACATATCATACGCCTTACCCCTGAGTATGTCTGGGATATCACAAATATCGGAGGCACAATACTCGGCACTGCGATCAAAGGCGATCCATTTAATTTCCCTGTAGAAAAATCTGATGGGAGTATTGTTGAGACCGATATTTCTGACTCTGTTATCGAGAACTTCAGGGCATTGGGTTTTAATGCACTCATTGCGATAGGCGGAGACGGCAGTATGCGCATCGCGGAAAAGTTCCTGAAAAAAGGCATGCCTATAATAGGAGTCCCTAAAACCATTGACAATGACATCAGTTGCACAGATGTAACCTTTGGATTTGATACAGCAGTAAATACAGCTACTGAAGCGATAGATAAACTTCATACAACTGCAAAGTCTCATGACAGGGTTATGGTAGTTGAAGTGATGGGCAGATATGTAGGATGGATTGCCTTACATTCCGGCATATCAGGCTCAGCCGATGTTATTCTGATACCGGAAATCCCCTTTCATGTTGAGAAGGTTTGCAACAAGATAAAGCAGCTTTCTCTCAGGGGACAGGAGTACGCTATTGTTGTTGTGGCAGAAGGAGCCAAGCCGGTTGGAGGTGACATAACTATTGTAGAAAATATCAAACCCGGTGATCATATAAGGCTTGGAGGAATCGGCAGAAAGATGTGCGAGGAAATCATGAAGAGAACCGGCAAAGAAACGAGGAATATCGTTCTGGGTCATTTACAACGGGGAGGAGCGCCCACTACTTTTGACAGGTTACTTTCTCTGAGATTTGGCACTGCAGCTGTAAGGTTTACTGAGGCAGGCAAGTTCGGTACCATGGCAGCGCTGCGTTCAACTGAGGTAATAGCTGTTCCGATTGAAGAGGCAATCGGTCAGATGAAATCAGTATCTCCTGATTCTGACATATTACAAACAGCAAGGTCTTTGGGCATAAGCTTCGGGGACTAAAAAACAGGATTCGAGGGTTCAAGGATTCAAGGGTTCGAGTCTTAAAAATTCACTTGCATCCTCGACCACTCGAATCCTTGAACCCTTTTCTTATTCTTCTTGCAGTTCCTTTATCTTCTGCTGCATATCCTCAGGCAAAGGGCTTGAAAACTCAAGGTGTTTGCCAGTGACCGGATGGATAAAGCCCAGCCTCTCTGCATGAAGCATCTGCCTCGGAAAGAAGATTTTCTTATTAGCCTTTGCCTCAATCTCTGTCTTCTTGCCATACGTCCTGTCTCCGAGCACCGGATGTCCTATCGAGGCAAAATGGACCCTGATCTGATGCGTCCGGCCGGTACCGAGTTTAGCTTCTATCAATGTTGCCTGACCGAATCTCCGGACCACTTTCCACCGGGTAACAGCCTCCTTGCCTCTCCTTACCTGTGCCGACATCTTTTTCCTGTCGGATTCCGAACGCCCTATCTTCAACGATATCTCTCCCGTATCCTCTTTAAAATGTCCGTAAACAAGCGCGATATATTTCCGGTTAATTGTCCTCTGCCGGAATTGCTCTATAAGATCATAATAGGCTTTATCACTCAGCGCAACGATCATAACTCCCGAAGTGTCTTTGTCAAGCCTGTGCACCACACCCGGACGCAAAGGTCCTCCCGGCGCTACAAGCCTTCCGCAAAGAAAAGCAAGTGCATTCATAAGGGTCCCGCTGCTGTGTCCGGCTGCAGGATAGACAACCATATCCGGCGGTTTATTGACAACGATGAGATGTTCATCTTTATAAAGAAT
This sequence comes from Thermodesulfovibrionales bacterium, assembly GCA_049302065.1. Classification (GTDB taxonomy): domain Bacteria; phylum Nitrospirota; class Thermodesulfovibrionia; order Thermodesulfovibrionales; family SM23-35; genus VGWX01. The sequence continues at coordinate 6,386 of JBAQLU010000126.1, read as the reverse complement.
AGGTATCGTGATCGGCTGGGGGATGAGTCCTTCACTGCTTTTCTCCGCAACATGAATGGAAATAAAGTCATCCGGTTTGATCCTGTAATTTCGGGGTAAGGACTTTTCATTGACGAGCACCTCGCCCTGCTTTATGAGCTTTTGGATCTGTGAGCGGGTAATGCCGGCCTTCCCGGCAAGAAAAGTATCGAGCCTCTCACCGGCCTCCTGAACCCGGACGCTTATATGCTGAAAAGACATGCTGAATTATACTACATTCCGGCACGGGACGGTCTTTTTACGCCAGTAATAAGATAATCTCCTATGCATTTGCCGGAAAATTCATGAGAATCCCTCCTTATTAATCCTCTCCCGTTGTGCTATTATTAAAATTAGGATGAAGTTTGTCCGGCCGGACTGATGGGTATTGCTATCTTATAATTTTTTACAACCTGTTCGTGAAGGAGGCTCTATGAAGATCACCGTGAGCGTCATAAAGGCTGATATTGGTTCCGTTGGAGGCCACATTGCGCCTTCGGCAAAGCTGATCGAGACTGTAAAAAAGCATGTTCATGAAAAAGGGAAAGAATTTCTCATCGACAATTATGTGAGCTTCACAGGCGATGATATAGCGATTCTCATGACCCATAGGTTGGGAGAGAGGAACGAACAGGTCCATAAGCTTGCATGGGACGCCTTCGTTGCGGGGACCGCAGTGGCAAAATCACAAGGCCTCTATGGCGCGGGGCAGGACCTGTTGAAGGACGCCTTCTCGGGCAACGTGCACGGCATGGGGCCCGCAGTCACGGAGATGGAGTTCGATGAACGTCCCGGGGAGCCTTTTATGTTTTTCGCAGCGGATAAAACCGATCCGGGTGCTTTCAACTTTCCGTTGTACCTCGCCTTTGCCGATGTCATGAACACGCCGGGGTTGATGCTCTCGCCCAAGCTGGCAAAAGGATTCAAGTTCGTGATCATGGACGTGAATAATACCGAGGGCGACCGGGTCATCGAGTTGAACGCGCCTGAGGACCTGTACGATATCGCCACACTGCTCCGCGATCCGGAGCGGTACGTGGTCGAGTCGGTCTGGTCGCGCGCAGCAGGAACGCAGACCGTATCCGTGGCAACGTCGAGGCTCCACAACATCGCGGGAAAGTATACAGGCAAGGACGATCCGGTGATGCTTGTCCGGACGCAGATGGATTTTCCCGCTACCGGAGAAGTCCTGCAGCCGTTTGCAGTCGGCCATTTCGTTGCAGGATGCATGCGCGGGTCGCACAACATGCCGATCATGCCGGTGAAGCTGAATACGACGATCAGCTACTTCGACGGGCCTCCGGTGGTGAGCTGCGCGACGTTCTGCATTCGCGATGGGAAATTAACAGAGCCCGTCGATGCTTTTGACCATCCCTTCTGGGACCGTGTGCGGGACCATGTGGCGGACAAGGCTATGGACATGAGGAGACAGGGGTTCTTTGGCGCCGCCATGCTGCCTATGAATGAGCTGGAGTATACGGGCATTATGGAAAAGCTTGCAGTCCTCGAAAAAAAGTTTGCGATACGGGAGAAGTCTCCGGCTTCGTAGTTGTTTTGGACAAATAAAGTCGTACACTACTCATTTTAATAATTTCAATAACTTAGCCTAATCTGATTTTTGCATTTTGGACAATAAAGTTGTACACTTGCCAACCTTTCTTCCTGTTCAACGATTATGTTACGAATGGACATAGATGTTCATTTTTCAGAAGATTCAAATATCATATTGCAGATAGAGTTATCATAAAAGTTGTCCCTGAATCGGGCGATTCTTCTTTTGTTTTCGTCTCAAAAGTAAGACTGCCGCCATATTTTTTGACAATCGCATAAGAGACGGTGAGACCGAGGCCAGTGCCCTCCCCCACCTTCTTCGTTGTAAACAGCGGATCGAAAATCCTTGCTCTATGTTCCGGCTCGATCCCGGCCCCTGTATCTGAAATCCTTATCTCAATATTCTGCCCGCCTTCTGTATTTATGGATCTCGTTTGTATTGTAAGTCTGCCGCCTCCTTTCATAACAGGAACGGCATTATTCATGATATTGAAGAAGACCTGTTGTAACTCATTAGGGTCTCCCCTCACCATGGGCAATGATTCTCCCAAATCTTTTACTACAGAGATGTTATGAAGAGATAAGGTATTCCCTTTCACAGCGAGCAGTTCCTCAATATTTTTATTAACATCCACGTCTTCTTCCCTGTGCTCTTTATATCTGACAAAGCTTAAGAGATTTTCTACGATCCTCTTGGCATTATTCCCCTGCTTTTGTATGGTCTTAAGGATGTCATAGGATTCCGGATTCTCAGGAAACTTTTCCATTAACAAATCTGTAAAACCCAGTATTATTGCCAGAGGATTATTGATCTCATGTGCAACACCTGCAGCAAGGGTACCGATAGAAGCAAGTTTCTCTGTATGAAACATCTGTTCTTCCAGTTTTTTTCTCTCTGTAATATCGATAAGAGACTCAACAGTCCTCTTTGTTCCAGGGATAACAGAAATACTCAAAAGAACGTTTCTTATCCCCCCCTGTCTGTCAATAAAACGCGCCTCATAATTGACCGGTACAGCCTTGGGATCAACTCTGCCTGTGTAGTGATATTCCTTCATCTTCTCCAAATCATCCTTATCATAAAATTCTGTCCAGCTTTTCTTACCCTCAATTTCCTCCCGTGAGTAACGTGAGAGTATTTCAAATTTTGTATTGACTAACGATATCATTGTGTCTTCCTCAACAATAATCGTCGCATTCCCGGTATTTTCGAAAACAGTCCGGTATTTTTCTTCCGATTCACGCAGTGCCTGCCGGCTCTTTATCCTCTCGATGAATCTGCCCAGATGTTTGGCTACTGCATTGAGGAGATCTCTTTCTTCCTTTAAGAAAGGCCCCTCATCCACAGGGGGGTTCTCTTCTAAATAATAGACTTCAACGGTTCCGACCTTTTCGCCGTCTGCAGAGATACTGCTTTGCTGTTTCCAGATAGTTTCTGTGAAGTTTATTGTTTTGGCTTCCTGCTCATCCAGGGTAATCCGTGCGCATGTTATTTCCGGATACCGCCAGCCAAAAGGTATACGATCAACAGATCCCTGCAGCACCTCGTCAAGCAGAATATTTCTCTTCTCGGTGAGTTCAGAGATGCTGTAAAGACAGTTTATTTCCTTAACCCTTTCCCACAGATCGTGCGTACGATCCTGAAGTATTGCCTCAGCGTGCTTGCGTTCAATAATTTCTTTTGATATGCTGTCAATCATTTCATTTGTCACTTTTTTAAGAGCCTCAAGGAGTTCTATCTGTGATCCCCCGGATACTCTTGCATCCAATTCACCTTTTGAAACCTTGTGCAAAATATCAAAATGTTCGGCAAGCTCTATGGCAATCTCATGAGACAGGTTAACGATTTCACCAATTTCCTCAGCAGTAACATTAACGAGGTGTTTTAATTTATTGATCAACTCAACTCTTGATTTTCCAGAGACCCTTACCGTCGGGTCCCCGGAGGCTATCTTTTTTAATGCCTCGAAGACCTCGGAGAGGCCGATGGCCAACTCCATACTCATACCCCGCAGTTCTCTGTCTCTTTTATTGATAATCTTACTGTATTCCTTAAATTGCTTATCAACAACTTTCAGGGTTGCTTTCATTGCAGCAACATCTTTGTTTGCCGCAAAAACCTTGCATCCAATACACAATTCTATTTTCTCCAAAAATTTCCCCTGAATTTCATTCCGGCAGTGAGTTCCTGAAAATAGCCAGCATCTGAGATTTCTTGATCCATAAGCCAAACAATCCTTTTTCTCACATTTAAAGACTTCCCAGCATTTCAGCTTTTCCGGTTTTCGCGTATTTGCCTCTTTCTTAACGCTCTGTTTTTGTCTTTTCATTTTCGTTGGTGAATTTTAAAAATCTGCCTTTTCAGTCCCGTAATCTATAAGTTAATCTCTTCAACACCTTCCATCTTGTCACAGCCTCTTTACCCTCCTGACAGAGGTCGACATCTTCTTCCTGTCAGATTCAGAACGGCCTATCATCAGAGCTATCTCACCTGCTTCTGACGGTTCCACCGTAATCTTATCAATAATAAAAGGGATGTTCATAAAAAATAAAGTCGTACACTACACTTTCTAATTATTTCAATAACTTAGTTTAACCCAAAAAATGCAATTGACGGTAGGCATATGTGCCTGCCGTCTTTTATCTGAATGCATTTTTTGGGTTATCATACCCCGTCAATGGCCTGCCGCATTGCCCCACAGCTCCTTAAGTCTTTGGTCACGACCGCATCTAAACCGGTAGTATTTGTAACGGATCGGGTTCTTCTTATAATAGTGCTGGTGGTAATCCTCTGCAGGGTAAAACTCAGTGGCCTGCATAATCCCGGTTACGACAGGCTCCTTAAAGGTTTTGTTCTTTTCCAATAGGGCCTTCGACTGGAGCGCCAGCCGATGCTGTTCCTCATTATGATAAAAAATTGCACTTCGGTACTGATGCCCGGAATCACAGAACTGACGGTCTTTAGCGGTCGGGTCGATGTTGTGCCAAAATACGTTCAGGAGCTTTTCATAGGTAACTCGTGCCGGGTCAAAGACGACCTGAACTGATTCAGCGTGACCGGTTCCTCCGGCCGAAACCTCTTCATAGGTCGGATTCTTTTTCTGTCCACCAGTGTAGCCGGGTGTAACCGAAACTACGCCGGGAATCTCATCGAATGGGTGCTCCATACACCAGAAGCATCCGCCCGCAAAGGTTGCCTTCTCAAGATTACCTGCAGCCATGACTATGGTGTTTGCGATGAGGATGACTGAAAGTCCCAACATCGCAGTAATAAGCATTTTCATTCTGCCTCCTCCCGGATAGATAGATTATTTCCTAATTGCCACAAATTGTAAAGCAGCCGAATTCATGCAGTAGCGAAGCCCTGTCGGTTTGGGGCCATCGTTAAAAACATGGCCGAGATGGCTGCCGCAGCGACGACAGAGCACTTCTGTGCGTTGACTGAAAAAGGTATTGTCCGGTTTGGTGATGATGTTCTCCGCATTCTAAATAATTATTCCTTCATGATATCATTTTCCCATATAATCCAATTTTATCAAAATGGTCGGAAAAAATATTTAGGGGGGAAGACCCTTTCCAGTGTCTCCCCCTCCTGCTTTGAGTGAGTGGGTTTCGGGCACCCGAAATCAGAACCTGCCTTAATCGAAATCTTTTAACATCTTTTTTTAAAAGATATTAAAGAAATTATAAAGTTGGTAGCCTGTTATTGATAATACCTTTTCAGAGAAGTAATCCCGGTCTTATTTCATCTTTTGAGCTTCATCCATCATTTTCTGGCCTTGCTTCATCATCATGTCGCCCTTTTTCATCATCGTGTCCTTATCCATCTTGCCTTCCTTCATCATCTTGCCGTCTTTCATCATCATGTCGCCGCTTTTCTTCATCATCTTTCCCTGTTTCATCATCTTCTTGTCCTTCATCATCGTACCGCTTCCCTTCATCATTGTGTCGCCCTGCTTCATCATCATGTCGCCTTCCTTCATCATTGTGTCCTTATCCATCATGCCGTCTTTCATCATCTTGCCCTTATCCATCATCATCTGTCCTTTGTCCATCATCATGTCTCTACCCATCATGCCTTCTTTCATCATGCCGCCCTCTTTCATCATACCGCCTTTTCCCATCATCTGGTCTGCGGCCTGGGCAAAATTAATTGCTAACGAGAAAGTCAGGAACATGGTAATCGTAATCAAAATAAATGCTTTTTTCATACTAAATCTCCTTTTACTGCCTAATTTAAGATGTTTACGAGACACTAAATGCTTGAATTTCGACCCGCTCATAGTTTTCTCAAAGCCAACCCTTTTTTGCTGCTGCAGCAAACGCTCTTTGCTCTACAATGCAATACCTTGATCGTTTTATGCACCTCCTTTCAGCTATATTGGAACAAATAAAACAGTTCTCCGAGTTGATCAAATATATCCAATTACAGTATATACCTAAAATGCAGACAGATGAATCAGAATATGTCTTATTTTTTTGTAAGATTTTGGAGGTGTACACTGTAGGAATTGTTCTTACAGAGGTTGAGCTAATGTCCCTTTCACATGCCAGGACAGTTATAGAGGAGTCGAGAAATCACTATAATCTGCAGAGACCACATATCTCTCTCAAAGGGTTAACACCCTGACCATTCTGTGGAGTACAAGAGGTAATTGTTACAAAGACACAAATACGAACCATGCTCTGCCTGGTAGAGTAAAACACTGGCGTAGTAGCTGTAGGCTGATCTTTGTATTCCCTGTTTCTCTCCGTTTCCTCTGAGAGTGTCACAATATCGCAGCCATACCCTATTTCCAGCATCTTCTCATCAAACC
>JBAQLU010000125.1:0-1911 GCA_049302065.1 Thermodesulfovibrionales bacterium | reverse complement strand
GCCGGCAAGGATAGGGAATGTCCTGAGGAATTCAAAGCCGCCGAAGATTTAAAGAACAAGGCCTATGAAGTGTATGCGGCATGCAGGACTGAGGAGGCGATCGCTATGGCCAAGGAGGCAACTGCGAAAGCAAAGGCCCTTTGTCCGGCGAGACCAAGAGCTGAGATGAAGCCTGAGCCGAAGCCGGAGCCGAAGCCAGAGCCGAAGCCAGTACCGAGACCTGAGCCAAGACCTGAGCCAAAACCTGAGCCAAAGGTTGTGGCGAAGGTTGTGGAGAAGGTAATTCTTCTTGAGGACGTACATTTCGATCTCGATAAGTCCACCCTTACAAAAGAAGCGCAGACGATACTGAAAAGGAATATCCAGGTTCTGAAAGAAAACCCTAATATGAAAATCGTTATTCAGGGGCATACCTCTGCTATCGCCACAGAAGAATACAATCAGGCGTTGAGCGAAAGAAGAGCAAAGTCAGTCGAGGAATTCCTTGTTAAAGAAGGAGGCATTGCACCAGGCAGGCTTTCCGAAATCGGATATGGCGAGACAAGACTGGAAAAAGCTGAACCGAACCCTGAGATCACGGAATCAGCAGCAGCACAGACTAACAGGAGAGTTATTTTTAGAATCGTCGTGAAATAGTAGCACGAGGTCAAGGGGCCGGAAAGACTTTAAGTTGATCCGGCTCTTTGCCCTTGAAAATAATTAGCAGAACAGAATAAGAATTCCGGGGAATAACAAGGTATGGGTTACTTTTATTAACGTTGCAATCAGATGATTGCACATCTAAAGACAGGAGAAGAGAAATGACCAACAGTAGGGGCTTAAGCCAAAAGTTTATTTTTATGGCAGTGTTAATGGTTTTCGGATTAGCCTTGTTTTCGGGCTGCGCCACAATGACGGGCAGAACGGCAGGCGAATATATCGATGACTCAAAAATTACCACGGAAGCAAATGCGGTAATCGTCAAAGACGCGGATGCCCAGTATTTGAAGATCGATGTTTCCTCTACAAATGGAAATGTTGTTCTCGCGGGTTTCATACATGACAGAAATGCTGAGGAGCGGATTGTAGCAAAGATCAGGCAAATCAAGGGCGTGAAATCCGTTAAGAGCAACTTGAAGGTGGAAGAGAAAAAGTAGATGTATAAGGGGCATTCCGTGAAATCACTCCTCATTTATCCTGAATTCCCGGGGTGCCCCTTCAACTGCGTGTTTTATGACCTCACACTGCTCCATGGAGAGGGGAAAGCATCACTTCTCCGTCAATGCGCAGCATGAAAGGAGAAATACTATGCCGTTGATTCAATTAGTGATTGTTTTGGTAGTCGTCGGGGTAGTCCTATGGGTGATTAACAGCTACATACCGATGCAATCTACCATAAAGAAAATTTTGAATGTGGTAGTAATTATTGCTGTGATTATCTGGCTATTGAGTGTCTTCGGACTCATAGGAAACCTCTCAACGATTCGTATTGGGAAGTGAAGCTTCGAAAGGAGAAAGGGAGATGGCAATTATGGTTATCCACTGGAAAGATAAGAACATCCCGAACATGGAAATCAAGGATGCAACCTACAAAGGGGGAGATAGTTCAATCATCAAAATATCATCGGGGGAGAAAGAGTTTTGGTTTAATTGGCAGGAGTGCTGGTTCCTGGAATCCATTTCATCACAATCGAAGTCATAGTCACTCTTTTATAAACAGACACTCTGAAATATCAAAAGGAGATTTGAGATGAAAAAGTTAGCAGTATTAGTGGCAGCAGTTTCGATCGTTGCGTTGGCAGCTCTTGCCTATGGAGACATGGGCGGTCACGGTATGGGATCAGGAATGATGTGTGGTTGCGGCATGGATGGGCAGATGATGGAGACTGAACATCACATGTCGAAACATCTTATGGGCCTTAACCTTGATGA
>JBAQLU010000124.1:0-1839 GCA_049302065.1 Thermodesulfovibrionales bacterium | reverse complement strand
GCCGGCAAGGATAGGGAATGTCCTGAGGAATTCAAAGCCGCCGAAGATTTAAAGAACAAGGCCTATGAAGTGTATGCGGCATGCAGGACTGAGGAGGCGATCGCTATGGCCAAGGAGGCAACTGCGATGGCAAAGGCCCTCTGCCCTCCTCCGCCAACGTGCGAGTTGACAGCGGCTCCTAAGGAGATTGAGCAAGGGCAATCTGCAACCCTGAGATTGACAACATCGGGCAAGGTAAAATCTGCCGTGCTGGACGGAACAGAGGTAGCAGCGACCGGTGGAACGAAAACAGTCAGTCCCACTTCGACGACCTCATACACTGCAAAGGTTGCGGGCCCTGGAGGCTTGACCACTTGTAGTGTTAACGTTACGGTCACTGTACCACCGCCACCGCCACCGCCACCGCCGCCACCGCCACCACCACCTGCAGCAAGAGTCATCGACCGTCTGACCATCCATGTCAACTTTGATTTTGACTTGTCAAACATAAGAAAGGCCGATGAAGCTGAGCTGAAGAAGGCCATTGACTTTGTCAGGAAATACCCAATTGCCAAGGTGTACGTGGAAGGGCATACTGACGGTAAGGGAACCGAAGAATACAATCAGAAACTTTCAGAAAGAAGGGCGGAAGCAGTAAGGCAGTACCTCATTAAAGAAGGTGCTGCTGAAAAAGCACTGATTTCGGCCACGGGTTACGGTGAGTTAAGACCCATTGCTCCAAACAATACAAAGGAGGGCAAAGATAATCCTGAAGGAAGGGCCGAAAACAGGAGAGTAGAAATTCTTATCATCTCTGAATAGGTTCATCTCAGGGAGAACAAATTCTTCGGGGAAGGACTTTATGCTCCTTCCCCAGAAGAGGGTTTGTTTACATATTAACGTTGCAATCGGATGATTGCACATCTAAAGACAGGAGGAGAGAAATGAAGAAGGTTATTTTTATGACAGTGTTAATGGTTTTTGGATTAGCCTTGTTTTCGGGCTGCGCCACAATGAAAGGCGAAACAACGGGTGAATATATCGACGACTCGTCGATCACTACAAAAGTTAATGGGGTAATCGTTAAAGACCCGGATGCTCATTATTTCAAGATCGATGTGACGACAACACAAGGAGATGTTGTTCTCCAGGGTTTTGTGAATAACAGACAGACCGAAGATCGGCTTGTAGCAAAGATCAGGGAAATCAAGGGTGTGAAATCCGTTAAAAGCCTCTTGAAAGTGGAAGAGAAAAAGTAGATGGAAAAGGGGCATTCCGTGAAAGCACTCCTCATTTATCCTGAATTCCCGGGGTGCCCCTTCAACTGCGAGTTTTGTGACCTCACACTGCTCTATGGAGAGGGGAAAGTATCCCTTCTCCTTCAATGCGCAGCATGAAAGGAGACATAATACTATGCCGTTGATTCAATTAGTGATTGTTTTGGTTGTCGTTGGGGTGATTCTATGGGTGATTAACAGCTACATACCGATGCAGGCCACCATAAAGAAAATCCTCAATGTCGTCGTGATTATTGCAGTGATTATCTGGCTATTGAGTGTCTTCGGACTCATAGGAAACCTCTCAACAATTCGTATTGGGAAGTGAAGAGTCTGAAAATACTCTCAATAGAGTGCGGATTTATAAACAGACACTCGGAAACATCAAAAGGAGATTTGAGATGAAAAAGTTAGCAGCATTAGTGGCTGCAGTTTCGATCGTTGTGCTGGCAGCCTTTGCCTATGGAGACATGGGCGGTCACGGTATGGGATCAGGAATGATGTGTGGTTGCGGCATGGATGGGCAGATGATGGAGACTGAACATCACATGTCGAAACATCTTATGGGCCTTAACCTTGATGA
>JBAQLU010000123.1:0-12250 GCA_049302065.1 Thermodesulfovibrionales bacterium | reverse complement strand
TGACGACAGGACACCGGATGAGGTTTACTTTACTACACTACCGCAGATGCAGGTAGCGGCATGAGGCAGAGCAGCTTATCACTTAAGAATCGCTTCAGGCTGTCCAAACAAACCCGGCCACCTCTGACCTCAGTTTATGGACAAACTCTAATTAAAGTCTGTTTATAAAGTTATTTGTGTGTCATTCCGGACTTGATCCGGAATCTGTAACCTCTTGAAAAGACTGGATTCCGGCTTAAGGACTGCCGGAATGACAGAGAGCACACGTTAGTTTATGGACAAACTCTAATTAAGAGATATGAAACATTGAGGGTCTTCGGCGAGGAAATCGCTTTCTCCTTTTGCCCTTGAGAAAGCATATGATATGGCCCTGCAGCCACGGCAGTCTGCCCATCTTTTACACCTCCCGCATTTACCCTTATATCTGCTTCTGTCCCGTAAGGCTTCCAGAACATCTGAAGCAGCCCATACCTCTCTTAATGAATCTGTTCTTATATTACCTATTGGAATGGGCAATCTTCTGCAAGGTGTGATCGTACCATCCGGCATAACTGTCAGACCTGATACTCCTGCTGCACAGCCTCCCAACGGGATTTTTCCTTTATCTGCATGGATATCTTCTATTGTTGATTGAGTTGCAACAGGGTCTCCTGTAACAATTTCGAGTTCGCCGGTATCCAGAGAAAATATCTTCCCATAGAGTTCTTTCACCCTCTCTGTATTCAGCACATCTTTCAGCATTGTTTTGCCCCTACCTGAGGGGACAAGACGTGAAAAACCGATACGCCGGACACCAAGACGTGAAGATATCCCGATTATATCCATGAAATGATCCGCATTCACTGATGAAAGTGTTGCATTTAATGTAACCCTTAACCCGGCGTCAAGAAGATTTTTGATCCCTTCCATAGAACCCGAAAAACTGCCCCTCCCCCGTATCGAATCATGAATATTTTCAGGGCCTTCAATGCTCACCTGCACTCCCTTCACACCGAGATTGAACAGGGCCTCTGCCTTCTTTTTATTTATAAGGATACCGTTTGTCAGGAGGTATATATCAAATCCCCTGTATCCTATTTCAGCGAGAATATCAAAAATATCATTCCGTAAAAAGGGTTCTCCGCCGGTCACATTGAAACTTGGAGAATATTCAATGTCATACAATTTTCTCCATTCTTTCAGAGTTTCTGCCGTCTCCTTTACGAGATCTGCAACCTCGGGAAATGTCAATTCATCAACTTTCCTGCCTGTCTGATAACAATGTTTGCATTTCAGATTACACCTTTCTGTAAGGTGCAATTGCATGAAAAAATCCATTGAGTGGTTTGTCAGCATTATGAGTACCTAAGTATTATTCTAAAATCTGCCTTATCACTTCACAGCCTCCTCCTGAACAACGCAAAGAACTGTTCCTTCGCCTTTTCCCATAAAGTCCGTTTGACCCATGTATCAAGAATTATCTGTTCCGACTGCCTTAAATCCTCATTAAAAATCTCTATCATCTGCATTCCGAAATTTTCATCTATTATGCCTACATTACCCTCATCATTTCTCCTGAGAGACTGAAAATCGAGGTTCGCTGAACCGATCACACTCCATATCCCATCAAAAACAGAAGTCTTCGCATGAAGTATTTCTCCCTGGTAATTGTATATCTCAACGCCGGCCTTAAGGAGCTTTGTAAAAGAAGCCCTGCCTGCATAATGCGCTGCTGTTACATCTGATCTGCCCGGTAAAAGCAACTTTACGTTTACCCCCCTGAATACCGCTTCTTCAAGGATATATATCATCCTCCTGCTCGGAGTAAAATAGGCTGTTGTCAGATAGATGCATTTCTGAGCCCGGGCTATGCTGTAGTAGAGCAGCTTCCTCATTTTCCTTCTGCCCCTGGAGGAGCTCGCAAATATGGGTATCACAGGAATGTTATCTGACGATGACTGCAGATTAATATTATGATGAATCGGAGTGCCTTTCCATATCTCCCAGCTTTTTATAAATATTTCCAGAAGTGTTTTCGCTATGGGTCCTTTAAGAAATATGCCGGTATCCCTCCATCCTTTGATTCTCCTGATCCTGTGGTATCCCCTGTATTCATTTGCAATATTAAGTCCGCCGGTGAAAGCCAATACCCCGTCAACAATAATAAGCTTTTTATGATCCCGAAAAACATAATGAAAAGGATCTGTCCATTTAAAGGGACGTGATGCCCTTATATGAACCCCTGCCTGTTTCAGACTTTTCCAGAATTTTATTGGCGTGCCGAATGAGCCGAAATGGTCATAGAGGATATAGATCTTTACGCCTTCTGATGCTTTTCTTTTTAATATCTCTGACAGCTCATTTCCTGTCTCATCGTTGCGGAAAATATAGAACTCAAGGCATACGAGTTCCTTAGCGTTCTCTATTGATTCAAATATTTTATGGAAGGTTTCTTTCTCTTTCCATAAAAGAGTGACTTTGTTTCCTTCAGTGAATGGTGTTCCATAAAATTTCTCTATAGCTTCTCTTGTAAAAGATGCGCCTGTTTCTGAAACATTCATAATACATAATTGCCTAAATAATATTTTCTGTCAATCGATTCCTCATGGATATTTCTTGATAAAATAGGCTAAAATTAATAGTTAGATGAATGTAGTTATAAAGAATCTCAAGGAAAATGACTGCGCCTGTGATGCCCTGATCCTTCCTTTCACTGAAGGTGATGAAGGGCTCTATAATAACCTGAATGCATCTCTTTCTAACCTAATAAAAAAATCATTCTCTAAAGAGTTCCGAGGCAGACAGAATGAACTCCTGCTCCTTCCTGCCCCTTTGGATATCAAACCTGAAAGGATACTTCTCACTGGTCTTGGCAAAAAAGATAAGATTTCGAATGAGAAAGTGAGACAGGCAGGTGGAAAATCAGCAGTTTTTCTTCGTGATCTGGGAATGAAAAAGATTGCATTATCAACCAGAGCCCTTTCATCCCTGAAAATGTCAGCAATAGATTTCATCGAAGGAAGCCTGCTCGGGCTTTATACATTTAAAAAGTATATTCACGAGAATAAAACCAGGAAGATTGACAGTCTCATATTGCTTTCAAAGATTACCAATGCCCTGAAAACTGATCTTCACAGGACTGAAACAGTGGCATCAGCTGTAAATTTTGCAAGGGATTTAATAAACACCCCTGCAAATGACATGACCCCTGCCCATTTAGCAGATGCAGCCAGAGCTCTCAAAAGAAAAACCCTCACAGTGAAGATTTTTGAAAAAAGGGAATGTCAGAGACTCGGTATGGGCTCTTTTTTGTCAGTCGCATATGGTTCGAATCAGCCTCCGAAATTTATTATGCTTCATTACCATGGCGCAAAAGGCGCGCCTGTGGTTCTTATAGGAAAGTCGATTACATTCGACAGCGGCGGAATATCTCTAAAACCTGCAGATGGCATGGAAAAGATGAAATACGATATGGCCGGCGGCGCAGCTGTTCTCGGAATTATTAAGGCTGCTTCTGAGTTGAAATTGCCTGTCAATCTGATCGGAATCCTGCCTGCAACAGAAAACCTTTCAGGGGGTTCAGCGACAAGGCCGGGTGATGTTGTGAGGGCTATCAACGGAAAGACGATCGAGATCATCAGTACAGATGCTGAAGGCCGCATGACACTTGCAGATGCAATAGGCTATGCCAAACGCCTTAAACCGGCAATGATCATCGATTTGGCAACTCTTACAGGCGCATGTTCCATAGCCTTAGGAAATGTTGCGATAGCAATGATGGGGAATGACAGGGATCTGATTGATAAATTAAAAATATCCGGCGATAATACCTATGAGAGGGTCTGGGAGATGCCGCTCTTTGAGGAATCTGAAGAACCTATAAAAAGCGACATTGCTGATTTCAAAAATACCGGAGGTAAAAGCGGATCTCTCATCTCATCGGCATACTTTTTGTATAAATTTGCCGGAGATATACCATGGGTACATCTCGACATAGCAGGGACTGCATGGATAGAAAAAGAAAAACCTTACATACCAAAGGGCGCCTCCGGCATAGGGGTAAGGCTTATTTTAGACTTAATTAAAGGGTTTAAATGATTATATTTAAGTTATTGATAATTATATATATATTACTTTTGCCATCATTGGTTTTTGCCTGGGGTCCTTTAACACATACATACCTTGGAAGCGAATTGTTTTCATTCGGCGCACTGCTTCCTGCAGGCCTCTTTAAGATTATCAAAAAATACAGAAAAGATTTCATATATGGGAATCTTATGGCTGACATTATCGTTGGCAAGAAATACCTTCCGGACCACAAAAACTCTCACAACTGGGATTTCACCTTTGATCTCCTGAAGGCAGCCGAGACAAAACAGCAAAAGGCATTTGTATATGGATATATGAGCCATCTTGCTGCAGATACCGTTGCTCACAGCATCTATACTGTAAACAAAAAGAATATAAGACATACTTTACTCGAAATGAAGGCTGACTGCATTATCGATAAGAAATACTGGCAGCAGGTAAGGGAGATAGACCGCAATATACAGATCAGAAACGATATTTTCCTCGAAAATTCCATAGAAAGGTGCATTTTTTCTTTTAAAACAAACAAAAGGATTTTAAGGGGCATGGCATTTCTCACCATATGCTATCCGGAAAAAGTAGGGGACTTCCTCGACAGAAATGTTGCCACTTACATGCCGGTCAGGGAGACAATAGAGAAACTGCATCAGGAATCGCTTGATAAAATAATTGACCTGTTTCAGAACTGGGAAAAATCTGAGGTTGTAAAAATAAATCCCAGCGGCAACATGCACAGAAGAAGATTCTTAAAGAATGACTTTAATGCATTTCTGTATACGCCTGTTAAATTGAGGAATTATTATACTTTTAATAATAAGAAAAGGACTGGCATAAAGCGGATTAAGGACATTTGATACTCTGACCGAGCTTATCCCTGCCGAATGGGGAAAGTATCCTGAGGTCTTTTATTATCTTTGGCATAATCTCTGCTACTTTATCTATCTCGTCTTCTGTATTGTATCTGCTTAATGAAAATCTGATTGAGCCGTGTATTGCGGTAAAAGGCACTCCCATTGCCCTGAGAACATGAGATGGTTCAAGAGATCCCGAAGTGCACGCCGAGCCTGATGAGGCGCAGATGCCGTATTCATTGAGTCTGAGGAGTATTGCTTCCCCTTCAACGTACTCAAAACTCAGGTTTGTGGTATTCGGCAGTCTGCTATTTACATCTCCGTTGATCCTGACATCAGGGCATGACTGCAAAAGCGAATTCTCAAGTTTATCCCGCAACCGGGTTAAATATACGACTTCTTCATCGAGATTCTTCAGGGCAAGTTCACATGCCTTGCCAAGGGCTATGATTGACGCCACATTTTCAGTGCCGGCCCTCCTCCCTCTCTCCTGATGTCCTCCGATAAGATAGGGATGAAACCTTGTGCCTTTTCTTACATACAGAGCCCCTATCCCTTTGGGGGCATGCAGCTTATGACCTGAAAGGGATAGCATGTCAACAGGGAGTTTCTTGACATCTATGGGTATCTTCCCAACGACCTGAACAGCATCAGTATGAAACAGTATTCGCCTTTCCCTGAGTATTTCTGCGATTTCCGGTATGGGGAAGATATTCCCAACCTCATTATTAGCATACATGACAGATACTGCCACTGTATCATCCTCAATCATATTCAATAAATCACTGACTTGCAATTGTCCGTAGTTGTTAACAGGGAGGTATGTAACCCTGAAGCCTTTTCGTGCAAGATGCTTGCAGAAATTCAGAACAGCGGGATGCTCAACCCTTGTTGTAATGATATGCCTTTTTTGGGGATATGACTCAACAGCGCTTATTATTGCCGTATTATCACTTTCTGTACCAGAGCTCGTGAAAATTATCTCTTCAGGCTCAGCGCCTATCAGTTGCGCAACCCTGTGCCTTGCCTCTTCCACCTTTCTGTGGAGCTGACCGCCAAAGGTATGCATGCTTGAAGGGTTGCCATAATATTCACTGAGGTATGGAAGCATCTCCTCAAGAACTTCAGGAGCTACAGGGGTTGTTGCATTATTGTCAAAATATATCGTTTTCATTGCGCCTCTATAACTATATCATCGCTTACAAGTTCCCTGAGTTTTGCCTCGACCCCATTGATTGTTACACCTGCCATAGCGCATCCGGTGCACATACCGCGCAGGGCAATGATAACCCTGTTGCCGTCTATGTCAATGAGTTCGATGTCTCCTCCATCTGCCTGTAATCCCGGCCTTATTTCCCGCTCGATAATCTCCTGAATAAGGGCTATTTTTTGTAGGTTCGTTAGTTTTTTGGGCTTGACAGGTTTTTCCGGCGCCTTCAAAGACCATATATCTCTGAGAATAGCCTCTATATCAGGCCTGCAATCACCACAGCCCCCTCCGGCCTTTGTGTAATCGGTAATTTCATCAACCGTAGTCAGATGATTTTCTATCGCAACCTTCCTTATCTTTTCCTCTGTAACATTAAAACACTTGCAGAGAACCTTGCCTTCTTCTTCAACAGCTATCGGTATACCCTTATAATTTGCAATAGCAGCCTCAAGGGCCTCTCTTCCCAGGACTGAGCAGTGCATCTTCTCCTGGGGCAGACCGCCGAGGAATTCTGCGATATCCTGATTTGTTACCTGAATCGCCTCATCAATTGTCTTTCCTTTAATAAGTTCAGTCAGTGCGGATGAGCTTGCGATTGCACTCGCACAACCGAATGTCTGGAATTTCGCATCGGTGATCTTGCTCGTATCTTTGTCAATTTTCAGGGTAAGTTTTAGAGCATCACCGCATACGATACTGCCGACTTCTCCTACAGCATCCGGGTTCTCAACTTCACCAATATTCTTTGGTTCTAAAAAGAATTTTTTTACCTTATCTGTGTATTCCCACATGATTAATTTAAACAAAGAGCTGGAATAAATGTCAATTCAATACCGGTTCAATTTTACTGCAGAATAATCAATTTACAAGGGAGGACAGAGCGGGGTATATTGTAATATGCTCATCCCTCTCATCACCATGGGCTTCACATCAATGCTCCTCCAGATTACCGTCCTGCGCCTGCTGCTTTCGACATTTTCAGGGAATGAACTCGATATCGGGATAACATTATCCTTCTGGCTTGTCTATGTTGGCCTGGGAAGTTATATCGGACGCACAATTAAATTTAAGCATGCATTTGTGCTTTCTTTTATTGTGATAGCCATCCTGTCATTTCCAACTGCTTTCGCGATAAAAGCAATAAGAACCGTCCTCTCGTTAGCTCCCGGTGAATCAGTATCCTTTTCATCAACTATCCTCTCAACAGCGATTATTCTCCTGCCCGTTTGCTTTATGACCGGATTGCAATTTCCACTTGCTGTTTCATCTTCCGGAGGAAACAATGCAGCAGGAAGAGTTTACGGACTTGAGGCGCTCGGAGCCTTTATCGGAGGCATATTGTTCACATTCATAATTTCCGGGAGGATAAGCGCTTTTGAGCTGTGTTTAATGCTCTCATTGATTAATATACTGGTTGCGGTCTATCTTTCAAAAAAGAAACTCTTTTTGTTTTTTTTGATTATTCCGTTCATGTTTTATTTAGGATTTCATAAGACTGCAGCCTCCCTTCCCTGGCACGGCATAGAGGTTTCAAAGACAATAGAATCCAAATATGGAGAAATCGGTGTTATTAAGGTAAGAGAGCAATCGAGCATTTATTCGAACGGGCATCTCATGTTCACGTATCCTGATTCACAGGGCGAGGAGATGAATACACACATGCCAATGGCTTTGCATTCATCTCCCTTGAATATTCTTATCATTGGAGGCTCACCCGGAACAATAAAGGAATTTCTGAAATATCCTGTGGATTATATCGATTTTATAGAACTCGACCCGAAAATAGCAGAGGTCTCTCTGAACCTTCTTAATACTGCAGAGGATAGAGATGCTATAAAAGACCGGAGGGTTAGGATAGTAATTGAGGACGCAAGGAGATTTATAAAACGATTGCATAAAGCGACATATGATTTAATAATTTTAAATTTGCCTCAGCCTGCCACGGCAGGTATTAACAGGTTTTACACAACTGAATTTTTCTATGAAGCAAAGGGTGTTTTGAAGAAAAATGGCATTCTTGCAATATCAATACCACGGTCAACCGGGTATATCGGTAAAAAGATGCAGACATCAGCCGGCTCTGTCTATAACTCACTTAGATCCGTTTTCAGTTTTATCGAAGTAACATCACAGGAATACGGTGGGCTATTTGCATCAGATTCTGTAATTCACACAGAACCTGAAATCCTTGAAAACAGATTTGTTAAGAGGGCAATCCATACACAACACTTTAATCAGTATATATTCAGAGATGCCTTCTCTCCGCTGAATGTAGAGTATGTCGAAAACAGGCTCGGTGAGATCAAACTGATAAACACCGACATTCGGCCTTCTGCATACCTTTACAATCTCATGCTGTGGTCAGAGATACACGGTGGGGAAATACTTCATTCACTGATTTCGATCAGGGGCTGGGATGTTATTATGGTTTCTGCAATTGCCCTTGTTTGTATTGCATTAATATCCTACAGAAAAAAGAAACGGTCAATCTATTTCTCTGTTTTCTCCACAGGATTTTCAGGGATGTCATTTGTCCTTAGCGTCATTCTTGCATATCAGGCTCTCTACGGTTATGTATATGAGATGATAGGAATACTTTCAGCAACATTCATGATCGGTCTCTGGATCGGAACTTTCATAACAAGAAGTGTCAGAGAGCCATTAAAAATACTGTTCTGTTTAGAACTTGCTACTATACTTCTGGCTTTATCGTCACTGATCTTTTTCAAGACAGAATTTTTCTTTTATGTATTAGTTTTTGTGGCAGGTATAGTTACCGGAAGCCAGTTCAGCACAGCAAATCTATCCATGGGAAAGCCAGATGCCGGCGGAAAACTGTATGCATTGGATCTGATCGGTTCATTCACAGGCGCACTGATACCATCCCTGATAATCATCCCCCTCTTTGGAGTTCCAAGCACACTCCTGCTTATAGCTTTCATAAAGGCATTCTCTGCAGCAATGATATTATCTGTTTTTCCAAAATCCTCTAATATGTTAAGAACACCGCTCCAATAGCGCTTGGCATAATAGTCAAAAAAAGTATCATCCCCTCCCTTGAGGGGAGGGGACCATAAGGCAACCCTGCGGAAAGACCATAGTGAGTCAAAATTCATTTAAATATTTCCCAATTAGCTTGCTTTAGAAAATGGGATTGTATGTTTATGTATAAATCTATTTTTTATATTCAATAGTTTTATAATATAAATATGGCTAACCGAGTCCAGTGTGAGCTTTGCCCGAACGGTTGTGTCCTGGATGAAGGCCAGCACAGCAGGTGCAGGACAAGGATGAACAAGGATGGAAAACTATTCAGCCTTGTATACGGAAAACCATGCGCAGTCCATATTGATCCGATAGAAAAAAAACCGTTTTTTCACTTTCTGCCGGGGACTACTGCTTTTTCCATCGCTACCGCAGGGTGCGTACTGAGTTGTAAATTCTGCCAGAACTGGCAGATATCCCAGGCAAAACCTGAAGATACTGATACATATGACCTGCCTCCGGATAAAGTAGTGACTCAGGCGATAGCAAATAAATGCAGGTCTGTTACCTACACGTATACAGAACCTACCGTCTTTTACGAATATATGTATGATACAGCTGTAATTGCCAGGAAGCAGGGGATAAAGAACACAATGCATTCCTGCGGATATATCAATGAAACGCCTCTCAGGAAATTATCAAAGTATTTAGATGCTGCTGATATTGACCTTAAGGCATTCACAGAGGATTTCTATAGCAGAATCTGCAGCGGCAGTCTAAAGCCCGTGTTGAATTCACTCGTTGTTTTGAAGGAGGAAGGTGTATGGCTTGAGCTGACCAACCTTGTCATACCAACACTGAACGATGATTTAAAAACGATTAAGGATATGTCCAAATGGATAGCAAAGAATCTCGGACCTGATACACCGATCCATTTCTCAAGGTTCTTTCCACATTACAAACTGACGAATCTTCCCCCTACCCCGCTTGAGACCCTTATCGATGCAAGAAAGACTGCAATGGATGCCGGTTTGAGATTTGTCTACATCGGAAATATCAGGCATGAAGGGGAAAGCACGTTCTGCCCTAAATGCAAAAAGCTGCTGGTCGAAAGAATTGGATATTTTGTAAAACAGAATCATATATCGAATGGTAAGTGCAAATTCTGCAGCACAGCCATCGCAGGAGTATGGAGTTGAAATGAATGAAAGGGTTCGAGGATTCAAGGGGTCGAAAGAATAAGAAGTGTATGAGTAAATACAGTATAGAACAGAACTATTTACCAGTGGAACTACGAGTTATATAGTCTGTCATTCTGGCTTGTCCAGAATCTTTTTTGAAAGAAGGATTCCGAACAAGTCGGAATGACAAGAAACAGTAGAGGTATTGCCAAATGAAGAGAAGAGATTTTCTGAGGAAACTGTTATTGGGAGGCATTTTTATACTTTTCGGCAAAAAGGTCAGAGCTGAAAAGAAACCTGAAAATAATCTGAAAGAGGCGATGTTCTGGAGGAAAAAAGATTGATTTTAATAAAACCTCTCCTTCTTATTGTCTGCTGCCTTCTGTTTATTCCCTGCACTGCAGGCTGTGCTGAAAACATCAAAGAGCCGTCTGTAGCAGGGAAGTTCTATCCTTCTGATAAAAAGGAATTGAAAGAGTCTGTCGAAAGTTTTCTCTCGAAAGTGCAAAAAGGAAAAAGAGATGGAAGACTCATCGCAATCATATCGCCACATGCAGGCTACAGATATTCAGGACAGGTGGCAGCATACGGATATCAGGAGATTAAAGACAGCGGTATAAAAAAGGTTATACTGATCGGAGCCAGTCATCATGCAGGATTTAAAGGGGCATCTGTTTATACAAAGGGGAGTTTCAGTACCCCTCTCGGTGATATAGAGATAAATGAAAAACTCGCAGGGAGCCTGCTCAATGGGAATGCTGACGTTATCTTTAATCCGGGCGCATTTGAAAAGGAGCATTCGATCGAGGTACAGTTGCCGTTCCTCCAGACAGTCCTTAAAGACTTTACGATAGTCCCCATCCTCATTGGTTCCCCCACGAAACAGACATACGACCATCTTATATCAAAACTGACAGAAATCCTTGATGAAAAAACACTGATCATCGCAAGCACAGACCTCTCACACTATCATGATTATCATAAGGCGATAGAAATGGACAGCCGTATGATATCAGCCATTGAGAGACTTTCTGTCATAGATGCAGGACAGCTTTTGCAGGACGGCAGGTCTGAAATGTGCGGCGCATTCCCGGTGATCATTACCATGGAGATAGCACGGAGACAGGGAGCAAACCTCGGCGTACTATTCAAGTATGCAAATTCAAGCGATTTTTTAGACGGAAAGGAGCATGTAGTGGGGTATGCTTCAATCGGACTCTATAAAAGTCCCCTGACAGAACAGGAGAAGAAAGACCTTCTTGCACTGGCTGGAAAGGCTATTACTGATTATGTGAGAAATGGGAAAGCGCCTGAGATAGAAGTAAACAACCAGAAATACAGGGCTGATGGAGCTGTTTTTGTGACTATAAAGAAGAATGGCTCTTTAAGGGGCTGTATCGGGCATGTTCAGGCGATCATGCCGCTGTATCAATCTGTAATAAAAAATGCCATAGCAGCATGTTCAGGCGACCCGAGATTCCCTCCAATGACAGAAAAGGAATTAAAGGATATCGATCTCGAAATATCAATCCTTTCTCCACTGAATCCGGTGAAAGACATAAAGGACATACAGATTGGCAAACATGGTCTTGTTATCAGAAAAGGCGTACATAGCGGCCTTCTTCTTCCACAGGTCGCAGGAGAATTGGGATGGGACAGGGACGCCTACCTGAAAAACCTCTGCGCAAAAGCAGGGTTACCAGAATACGCATGGAGGGATGCCGAATTATATACCTTTACTGCCGAGATTATAAAATAATCTTTACACATATTATTCACACACATTTCACCAGAAAAATCTCTCTAAATCAATCTATTACAAAAATTGTGTCTTTCGTATTTAAGTTGAAGAAACCCTGGATTCCCCGATCAAGTCGGGGAATGACATTCTTAAGTGCATGTTTTTTCGTCATTCCCGCGGAGGCGGGAATCCAGTCATTCTTCTCATTCGATGT
>JBAQLU010000122.1:0-1641 GCA_049302065.1 Thermodesulfovibrionales bacterium | reverse complement strand
CCCATATTATGGCTTACAAACAATAGTCTTTCCCTCTTTTAATGATACAGAATCCATTTTCCCGAGGCATTTTTTCTGGAATTGGGCATCTCCCACAGCCAGTACCTCATCAACAACAAGAATCTCTGAATCAAGATGTGCTGCAACAGCAAAAGCCAGCCTTACATACATACCGGAAGAATATCTTTTAACAGGCATATCCAAGAACTTTTCAATTTCGGCAAAGTCAACAATCTCATCGAATTTCTTTTTTATCTCCTGTTTGCCCATACCAAGAATTGCACCATTAAGGTAAACATTTTCTCTGCCTGTCAATTCAGGATGAAAACCTGTTCCAACTTCCAGTAAACTCGATACTCTTCCCTTTATTGCAATTTTTCCTTCTGATGGTTCAGTTATTCTTGATAAAAGCTTTAGAAGTGTTGATTTTCCGGCACCGTTTCTTCCTATTATTCCAACTCTGTCACCTTGTTCAATATTAAAATCTATATTTCTAAGAGCCCAAAAGTTTTCTTTTTTTGGTACTAAAGATGGCTTCCCTGCAATGGTTTTTAAAACTTTTTTTGTTCCGCTGGCAATTACATCTCTTAGTGCAAGATATCTGTCTTGAGTTTGGTGTGAAATAATATATTTTTTCCCAAGATTTTCTACTTTAATTATGATTTCCATTGGCTTAAATTCTATCCGCAAAAGTCTTTTCAGTTTTTCTAAAATACCAGAATCCCCATATTACAATTAGTATTGTGATAACAACAGAAAGAACAAACCCCGGCCAGTAAAAGGTCACGTCTTTGCCTATGATAGACCATCTGAAGCCGTCTATCACGCCTACCATCGGGTTGATTGAATAAAGAAATCTGAATCTGTCAGGAACAATAGCGCTGCTAAAACCTACCGGTGAAACATACATACCAATTTGAACAATAAAAGGTATTACATATCTGAAGTCCCTGTATTTGACATTTAAAGCTGAAAAAAGAAACCCCATGCCGAGTGAAAGCAGCGTTGCAAGTATTAAAAATAAAGGCATGAATACTATTTTCCAGCTTGGAGCAAAGCGATAAATACCCATCGTTATGCCAAGTAGTACAAACGAGATCATGAAATCTGTAAGAGATACTATTATTGTGCTTGTAGGCATTATAATTCTCGGGAAATATATCTTAGAAATCATATTCTGATTGGAAATCAAACTGTTTGACGCCTCAGATAATGCATTGGAAAAAAACTGCCAAGGTAGAATTGCGGTAAATACAAGTACGGGATAAGGTGCGCTTCCGGAAGGCAGCTTTGCCAATTTTCCAAATACCACTGTAAAAACAATCATCGTAAGTAGGGGCCGGATTACTGACCATGCAATTCCTATTACAGTTTGTTTATATCTTACAAGAATGTCTCGCCATGACAGGAAATAAAAAAGCTCCCTATATCTCCATAAATCTGCCCAATAATGCTTTTCAGATTTGCCAGCTTCAATTATTAAAAAATCATCATCCGGATTATTTTTCATTTTTCATTTTGAGTTGTCCCATACAATATTACCGCTAAAACCTATAATATTTTTTATTTTATTAGCCAAGTCAAATATTGAAATTTCAAAACCAGCTCCGCCTGTAACAATAATTTTTTTATCTTTTATGT
>JBAQLU010000121.1:0-11070 GCA_049302065.1 Thermodesulfovibrionales bacterium | reverse complement strand
AGGTAGACAGTTGTAAAATAGAGTTCCCAGCATTTTGCTCCATGTATTCAGCCGGTGTCAAGTCCCCTAATGCATCATGGGGACGGTGCTCGTTGTAGTCGATCATCCACCAGTATGTTGTTTCACGAACTTCTGCTAAATCCCTGAACAGATACAGATCAAGGACTTCCTCCCGATAGGTACGGTTAAACCGTTCGATATAAGCGTTCTGATTCGGTTTCCCGGGCTGTATGTACTGGATCAACATGCCCATTGATTCAGCCCAGGTCACTATCTCACCACTGAGAAACTCAGGACCGTTATCAACCCGCAGAACATCCGGCAGTCCACGGGTAAACTGCAGCCGTTCAAATACTCTGATAAGCCTCTTTGCCGTAAGAGAAGTGTCAATCTCAATAGCCACTGCCTCCCTGTTGAAGTCATCGATCACCGTGAATGCCCTGAAGCGGCTGCCTGCATACAAAGCATCACTCACGAAATCAGCAGACCAGACATGATTGGGCCTCTGGGGCACCACCAAGGGTTGCCGTATACGCTTCGGCAGCCGTCTCTTGGCCCGGCGTTTCTGGTTCAGTTTTAATTGACAATACACTCTATAGACCCTTTTATGGTTCCAGGGATATTTTTTTCGCCTCAGGGCCTTGTAACATTTCCAAAAACCCCATCTGGCATGTTTCTCTAACATTGCATTAATAGCCGTGATAACTTCGACATCACGATCCATGCTCGCCTGAGTTCTACTATAATAGGCCGCCCGGGACAACCCGATGCATCTGCAGCTTCTTTGTACCGACAGGTTGTGTTCACTTGTCAGATATCCCACAGCCTCGCGCTTCTCAAGCGGCCTTACAATTTTTTTTCAATGAGATCCTTTAAAGCGCGGTTTTCAAGCGCAAGATCCGCATACATGCGCTTCATCTGGCTCAACTCCCGCTCAAGCTCTTTCATCCGTTTCAGATCCGATGCTTCCATCCCACCATATTTCGACTTCCAGTTGTAGTAGGTCTGATCGCTGATCCCATGTTTTCGGCATAACTCCTTGACCTGCATACCGCTGTCTGCTTCTTTTAAGATTGCTACGATCTGTGTTTCCGTGAATCTCGTCCTCTTCATTTAGAACCTCCTGACGGTTATTTTGCCAGAAAGCTCTACTTACAGAGTGTCTGCTTTTAGGGGAAGCTTACGGTAGGATCTAACTAATAGAGTTTTTCAGGTGGACCTGCCCCCCGAAAACAGTGCCACTTGTAATTAGAGTGCAGGCATAATATAAACACTCAAGACAAGGAGGCAAGGATGAAGAAGACAAGGTATACGGAAGAACAGATTATCGGGATATTGAAGGAAGGCAGAAGCAGAATATCGCTCGCTTCAAGGGAAAAGGCAAAGGCTTTGTAAGCTATCCGCAAGTCCCCTCCGGATGTTCATATTAACAGCCCGACTGAATATAACAATTTCGGGCTGTAATCCGCAACCCGATTTTTACAGACAAATCAAATAACTCACCTATAATTCACAAACTCCATATGTATCCCAAAATCTTTTCCTTTGAGCATTGTAATGACTAATTGCAGGTCGTCAATTTTTTTGGCTCTGACTCTCAACTGGTCTTTCTGAATCTCTGCCTGAACCTTCATCTTTGAATCCTTAATAATCTTCGCAATCTCCTTTGCCTTCTCCTGCGCTATTCCCTGCTGAAGCTTTATAACCTGCCTTACCGTGCCGCCTGCTGCCGGTTCAATCTTGCCGTACTCAAGGGATTTAAGTGATACGCCGCGCTTCACGAGCTTTGACTGGAGTATGTCTACCACGCTCTTCATCTTGTTCTCATCATCAGAGATTAGTGTAATCTCTGCGTTTTCTTTGCTGAAATCTATGCTGCTCTTGCTCCCCTTGAAATCAAACCTCTGGCTCATCTCTTTCATTGCCTGCTGAACAGAGTTTAATACCTCCTGCATGTCAACCCTGCTTACTATGTCAAAAGAATGTTCATCTGCCATATGTGTTCCTCCTCATTATTATTGACGCCTGCAAAATTAATGTCCCCCTCTTTGTCATTTCGGCTTGCCCGGAATTTTTCTTCCGGAAAGACTCCCGACAAGCGGGAGTGACCGGAAATAGGACATTAGTTTACATACATCATCAGTTTTTCATTTTTAAAGATATGCGGTGAATTGTCTCTCTGAATCTTCTCATGTGAGAGCCTTCCCAATATATACTCCCGCAGTCCCCGCATTTAAGAAATTTATCAAAATGTATATAAACATGCTCAGGCACCAGCCCCTTCACTTCTTCCCTCTCTACGCTCCCGACGAGAACACCATTACACTTCACACACCTGCTGATGCTAAACTCTTTTATGTTCAGGGCTGTTATTGTCTCAATTAGCTGCTCAAGAGTATTATTTGAACTGATAAGAAGAAAATCGCTGAGATTCTTGAACTGCAAAAAATGTGTATCCCTTGTGAGAATAAATCTGTCTTGCTGTCTTGCAATCTTAAGAAGTCCCGCATCGCTTATGTCTTTGTAATAAAGCGTATCAAAACCCAGCATCCTGAGCCACCTTGCAAGCCGGCCAAGCATTGCATCTGCTATAAATCTAAAGTTTGGAGTGCTTAGTTCGGAGTTTGGAGTTTCTATTTCATTCCTGACTCCTAACTCCGAACTCATAACTTTCTTATTCTTCTGAAGGAGCAGGTTCTGCAGACGCAAATAACTGCTGTATTTCCCTCTTCACAAATGTATTCCGGTATTTTGCTATACCTGTGCCTGCAGGAATAACTCTACCCATTATCACATTTTCCTTCAGTCCCCTGAGTTCATCAACAGAGCCGTTTATGGCAGCCTCTGTAAGAACCCTTGTAGTTTCCTGGAAGGATGCTGCAGATACAAAACTCTCTGTTGCGAGAGACGCCTTGGTTATGCCTAAAAGCAATGGCTTGGCCTGCGCAGGCTTTTTGCCTTTTCCTTTTATTTTTGCATTTTCTTCCTGGAACACCACCCTGTCCACCTGTTCTCCTATCAACAAGTTTGTGTCTCCGGGGTCTTCAATCCTTACTTTCTTCATCATCTGCCTGACGATAACTTCAATGTGTTTATCGTTTATAGAAACGCCCTGCAGACGATAAACCTTCTGAACCTCATCAACAAGATATCTCTGAAGTTCCTTGGGTCCCAGAATATCAAGTATGCTATGCGGATTTACCGCTCCATCCATTAACGGCTCGCCTGCCTTGACCCAGTCTCCTTCATGGACACTGACATGTTTGCCCTTTGGTATGAGGTATTCTCTTGATTCGCTGCTTCCCTTAACTACAACAACCCTCATGCCTTTATGCGCGCCCTTGAATTCCACCATGCCATCAATCTCCGTAACAATTGCCTGCTCTTTTGGCCGCCTTGCCTCAAACAGTTCCGCAACCCTCGGAAGACCGCCTGTTATATCCTTTGTTTTTGTGGTTTCACGAGGCATCTTCGCAAGGATATCGCCGGGAGCAACAATTTGGTTTCTGTCAACAAGTATATGCGCGCCTGCCGGCAGCAGATACCGCGCAAGGTTGCCTGTCCCCGGAATCTTGAGGGTTACCTTGCCATGCTCATCCTTTATTGATATCCTGGGCCTCATGTTGGTGGGATAATCAATAATAACCTTGTGGGAAAGACCTGTCATCTCATCCACTTCTTCCTTGATAGTTACGTTCTCAGCAATATCGCCAAGCGCTATTCTCCCGCCTACCTCTGTCAATATAGGAGTTGAATAAGGATCCCATTCAACCAGCCTCTGGCCGATTTCCACCTTCTGCCCGTTGCCGACAAGAAGTTTTGCTCCATAGACGACAGGGTATTTCTCTTTTTCCCTTCCCTTTGAATCTACAACAGCAATGCTTCCGTTTCTGTTCGTCACAACCAGCAAACCTTCCCTGTTTTTAACTGTGCTTATATTTACGAACTTTATAGTCCCTGAGTTCTTTGCCTCAAGCACTGTCTGTTCAACGATCTTTGAAACTGCTCCACCTATATGGAACGTCCTCATTGTCAGCTGGGTGCCTGGTTCGCCTATGGACTGGGCTGCTATTACTCCTACTGCTTCTCCGAGTTCAACATGCTCGCCCCTTGCAAGGTCTCTTCCATAACATGCTGCGCAAGCGCCAAACATAGACTGGCAGGTAAGAACAGACCTTATCTTTGCCCTGTCTATTCCGGCGTCTATTATTTTTTGGGTCAGTTCTTCATCTATCGGACTATTCTTGCCTGCAATTTTCTCTTTTGATATCGGGTCTTTTATGTCTTCAGCAATTGTCCTTCCCAGAATCCTTTCTTCCAGAGGCTGAACTATTTCACCGCCCTCTATAAGGGAAGTAACAACTATCCCGTCACTAGTGCCGCAATCCTCCTCCATTATAATTACATCCTGGGCAACATCAACCAGCCTTCTAGTAAGGTACCCTGAGTTAGCTGTTTTCAAAGCTGTGTCAGCAAGGCCTTTCCTTGCGCCATGTGTAGAGATGAAGTACTGCAGCGGGGTGAGGCCTTCCCTGAAGTTTGCAGTAATCGGCGTTTCAATAATCTCGCCGGAAGGCTTCGCCATAAGGCCTCTCATGCCTGCAAGCTGTCTTATCTGCGCTGTGCTTCCCCTCGCCCCTGAATCAGCCATCATAAAGATACTGTTAAATGACCTTCTTTCCTTGAGGTCTTCCTCTGAAAATTTCTTGCCGTCTTCTGCGCCGAGTTCCTTCATCATCTCATCGGCTATTTTTTCTGTGACATTAGCCCATATATCTATTACCTTATTGTACCGCTCGCCATGGGTGATAAGCCCGTCTCCATACTGCTTCTGCACGTCAATAACTTCATGCTCGGCTTCTCTTATAAGTTCCGCCTTCTTGGATGGTATATGCATATCCGCCATGCATATGGACACCCCTGACTTTGTGGCATACTCAAATCCGAGTTTCTTAATATTATCAAGAAACACAACCGTTGCCCTCTTGCCGGCATTTGCATAGGAGTATTCTATTATCTTTGTGAGTTCCTTCTTGGTAAGCGTCTTGTTAACAGAAGAAAACGGAATTGCCTCCGGAACTATCTCGCTGAACAGCGCCCTTCCGCATGTGCTGTCAACAAACTGCCCGTCCATCTTCACCTTTATCCTTGCATGTTCATCGAGGACTCCTGCGTCATAAGCAATTCTCACATCCTCTGCCCCGGAAAACACCTTGCCCTCGCCTTTTGCGCCTGTCTTCTCTTTCGTCAGATAATATATTCCAAGAACCATGTCCTGCGTAGGCACAAGTATCGGTTTTCCGTTCGCAGGCGAAAGGATATTGTTAACAGCCATCATCAGAACCCGCGCCTCTATCTGCGCTTCTATTGACAATGGCACATGAACTGCCATCTGGTCGCCGTCAAAATCGGCGTTGAATGCTGTACAAACCAAGGGATGAAGCTTTATTGCCTTGCCTTCAACAAGAATAGGATCAAATGCCTGGATACCAAGCCTGTGAAGGGTAGGAGCGCGGTTTAAAAGCACAGGATGTTCTCGGATGACTTCTTCCAGCGCATCCCATATCTCAGGCTGTTCTTTTTCAACAAGCTTTTTTGCAGCCTTTATAGTGGTAGCATAGCCCTTCTCCTCAAGCCTGCTGAACACAAGAGGTTTGAAGAGTTCCAGCGCCATCCTCTTTGGAAGACCGCACTGGTGAAGCTTAAGCTCAGGACCTACTACGATAACAGACCTGCCTGAATAGTCAACACGTTTTCCTAAAAGATTCTGGCGGAAACGTCCCTGCTTTCCTTTTATCATGTCACTCAAAGACTTCAATGGCCTCTTCGTTGCCGTCTTCAATACACGGCCTCTCCTGCCGTTATCAAACAAGGCGTCAACAGCTTCCTGAAGCATCCTTTTCTCATTCTTTATGATTACGCTTGGAGCCTTTAATTCCATCAGCCTCTTTAACCTGTTGTTTCTGTTTATAACCCTTCGGTAAAGGTCATTCAGGTCTGATGTTGCAAACCTCCCGCCTTCAAGCGGCACCAATGGCCTGAGGTCAGGCGGCAGAACCGGTATTACATCCATTATCATCCACTCCGGCTTGTTCCCTGAATTCTTGAAAGACTCGACAACCTTGAGCCTCTTGGTGAGTTTCTTTTTAACGCCTATGGATACCGCATCTCTTATCTTATTCTTCAGTTCTTTACTTAGAACATCAAGGTCAACTCTCCTGAGAAGTTCCCTTATTGCTTCAGCGCCCATTCCTGCTTTGAAACTGGCGCCAAGCTCTGCGCTCTTTTTCTTATATTCATCGTCTGTGAGAAGTTCTTTCTCCTTAATCTTTGTATCCCCGCGGTCTATCACAACATAGCTTTCAAAATACAGCACCTTTTCAAGGTGCCGCATTGTCATGTCAAGCAATGTGCCTATTCTGCTTGGCACGCCTTTGAGGAACCAGATATGCGCAACTGGAGTTGAAAGTTCAATATGTCCGAGCCTGTATCTTCTGACCTTGGACTGTATTACCTCAACACCGCACTTATCGCATACAATACCCCTGTGCTTCATTCTCTTGTATTTTCCGCATATGCACTCCCAGTCCTTCATCGGGCCGAAGATTTTTGCACAGAAAAGACCGTCACGCTCAGGCTTGAACGTACGGTAGTTTATCGTCTCAGGTTTCTTAACCTCACCATAAGACCACTCCCTTATTTTTTCAGGCGAGGCAATTTTAATTCTCAGCGCCTCATAGTCGGTCGGATTTTTCGGCCTTTGAAAAATAGTATAGGTTTCCTCTGCCAATCTATTCCCCCTTACCTTTTTTCTCCAGAAGCTCTACATCAAGCGCAAGGCTCTGGAGTTCTTTTATTAATACATGGAAAGACTCGGGAACGCCCGGCTCCAGAGTCGCATCGCCCTTAACTATTGCCTCATACATGCGGGTTCTGCCGGTTACATCATCACTTTTTACAGTAAGGAATTCCTGCAGTGTATAGGCTGCGCCGTATGCCTCCAGCGCCCAGACTTCCATTTCACCAAGCCTCTGCCCTCCGAACTGCGCCTTTCCTCCGAGCGGCTGCTGTGTCACCAGTGAATAAGGTCCTATTGAGCGCGCATGCATCTTGTCGTCAACAAGATGATGAAGTTTCAGCATATACATGTATCCAACAGTCACAGGCCTCTTGAACGGTTCGCCTGTCCTGCCGTCACAAAGTGTTATCTGACCTGTGCCGGGGAGTCCTGCTTTCTTCAGCATATCCTTTATATCACCCTCTTTTGCTCCTTCAAATACAGGTGTGGCAACATAAATGCCCAGCGTCTTTGCCGCCCATCCCAGATGTGTTTCAAGTATCTGCCCCACATTCATTCTTGAAGGAACGCCCAGCGGGTTCAGGACTATATCCACAGGCGTACCGTCAGGAAGATAAGGCATATCCTCATCAGGCAATACCATTGCCACTACGCCTTTATTTCCGTGCCTGCCGGCCATCTTATCGCCAATCTGCAGCTTGCGCTTCATGGCTATGTATACTTTAACAAGCTTGTTTACTCCGGGCGGAAGCTCATCTCCTCTTTTAACTCTGTCAATGCGCTCATCATACCTTGATTCAAGGTAGCGTACATACTGGTTTGCTTCATTGTTTACAATGCCTATTTTTTCTTTCACATCAAAATCAGCTATCTTTACACCAATCAGATGCTCATTCTTGATTCTCTCTATATGCTTTTCCGCAAGTTTTTTGCCCTTCTGGCATATAACTTCCTTTGTCTCAGAGTCTTTTACATCCTCTAAAACCTTCTGGTCAACAAGCAGATGTCTTATCTTGCGGAACTTATCTTCCTTTACTATCCGTATTTCTTCCTCAAGGTCGCGCTGAAGCCTCAGAATATCTTCTTCCTCTATGCTCTTTGCCCTCCCGTCTTTCTCTGTGCCTTTTCTTGAAAACACCCTTGCATCTACAACCGTGCCCTCTATTCCAGGCGGCACATAAAGGCAGCTCTCCTTGACATCCTCAGCCTTTTCCCCGAATATGGCTCTTAAAAGCTTTTCCTCTGGAGTAAGCTGCGTCTCTCCTTTCGGCGTTACCTTCCCTACAAGTATATCGCCGGGCTTTACCTCAGCTCCGATTCTGATTATGCCGCTTTCATCCAGATCCTTAAGCGCTTCCTCTCCAACATTAGGGATGTCTCTTGTGATTTCTTCAGGCCCGAGCTTTGTTTCTCTCGACTCCATTTCAAACTCTTCTATATGGACTGATGTGAAAACATCTTCTTTTACAAGCCTTTCGCTTATGAGGATTGCGTCCTCAAAGTTATATCCTCCCCACGGCATGAATGCAACAAGCACGTTCTTGCCGAGGGCAAGATCACCCATGTCAGTGCAAGGCCCGTCTGCAAGAACACCGCCTCTTGTAACCGCATCGCCTACATTCACTATAGGTTTCTGGTTTATGCATGTAGCCTGATTCGACCTTTGAAATTTCACAAGGCTGTATATATCAACTCCGCCTCCGTCTTCCTTGCTCTTCACAACAATTCTTGAGGCGTCAACACTTTCAACCACTCCTGCTCTCTTTGCTATAACAAGCGCGCCTGAGTCCCTTGCAGCCACATATTCCATTCCTGTTCCTACAATAGGCGCATCTGAAGAAAGCAAAGGCACTGCCTGCCTCTGCATGTTGGATCCCATCAGCGCCCTGTTTGCGTCATCGTTTTCAAGAAAAGGAACCAGGGCAGCCGATACGCCGACAATCTGTTTCGGTGATACGTCCATATACTGCACTTCTTTGGGCATCACCATTCTGAAATCTCCGCCTACTCTTGCAGAGACAGTCTCACCGACAAGATGCCCCTTTTTATCTGCAGGTGAAGTCGCCTCGGCAATAATGAACTTCTCACCATCAATAGCAGACAGATATTCAACCTCTTCTGTCACTCTTCCATCCACAACTTTTCTGTATGGCACCTCTATAAACCCGAATTCATTAACTCTTGCATATGTTGCAAGTGATGTTATCAATCCGATGTTGGGACCTTCCGGCGTCTCTACAGGACATATCCTTCCGTAATGTGTAGGATGAACATCCCTGACCTCAAAACCTGCACGCTCTCTGGTGAGGCCGCCGGGCCCAAGCGCTGAAAGTCTTCTTTTATGCGTAATCTCAGACAGAGGATTTGTCTGATCCATAAACTGGCTGAGCTGGCTTGTGCCGAAGAACTCCTTAACGGCAGCCATCACAGGTTTTGCATTTATCAGGTCGTGCGGCATTGCTTCATCAAGCTCTGTAAGGGACAACTTTTCTTTTGTTGTCCGCTCCATCCTGACAAGCCCTATCCTGAACTGATTTTCAAGCAGTTCTCCAACGCCCCTTATGCGCCTGTTTCCAAGGTGATCTATATCGTCAACCTCGCCTTTGCCTGTTCTCAATGAAAGGAGATAACGTACGATCTCAACTATATCTTTATCTGTAAGGACTCTGGTCTCAAGCGGTATATCAAGACCAAGCCTCTTATTTATCTTCAGCCTGCCGACCGGCGAAAGATCATATCTTCTTGCATCAAAGAAAAGTCCCTTAAACAGTTCTTTTGCTGCGTTGATAGTGGGCGGTTCCCCGGGCCTGAGTTTTCTGTATATCTCAACCAGCGCCTCATCCTGCACATCGACTTTATCTGTCAGCAGTGTATCCCTGAGGGAAGAAAGATAATGCACATTATCTATAAACAACAGAGCGAGAGAATCTATCTTGGCAATGAGCATCTTATTAAAAATATCCTCTGTTATAATCTCATTGCCTTCAAGCATCACTTCACCTGTAGCAGGATCCACTATGTCATTAAGCGTAATTCTCCCTATTATATCTTCCTTTGAAATCGGTATTTCCTTTATATGCGCGGCTTCCATCTTCTTTATTGCGCCTTTTGTAATTTTGCTTCCCTCCTTCACAATCAACTCCTTTGTGTGCAGGGCAATTATGTTGTGGACAGCCTTTACTCCGACAAGAATATCGCTGACAACTCTCGTAAAATTATTGCCTTTTATCCTGACCGTTTCTATAGGGTAGAATGTCTTTAGAAGTTCCTCATTGCTGTAGCCAAGCGCCTTGAGCACTATAGTCGCAGGGAGTCTTTTCTTTCTATCAATTCTCACATGGAGGATGTCCTTTGTATCAAATTCAAAGTCAAGCCATGAACCTCTTGACGGTATCACACGGGCCGAATACAGAATCCTGCCGCTTGCGTGAGTCTTACCCTTGTCATGGCTGAAAAACACACCGGGAGAGCGATGAAGCTGGCTGACTATAACACGTTCCGTGCCATTGATGATAAACGTGCCTGTTTCCGTCATCAGCGGTATCTCTCCTATATAAACCTCCTGTTCCCTTGACTCTTTCAGCCTCTTATTTTTGCCTTCGACTTCATAGATATTAAGCCTTACTTTTATCTTCAACGGCGCTGAATATGTAATACCCTTCTGAAGGCACTCCCTGACATTGAACTTAGGCTCTTTCATAACATAGCCCAGGAACTCAAATGCAGCTGTTTCGTTATAGTCTGTTATGGGGAAAATACTCAAAATAGCTGCCTGAAGTCCAACATCCTGTCTCTTGTCAGGCGGGACGTCTTTCTGCAGAAACTGCTCATAAGAATTTTTCTGAATGTCTATAAGGTTTGGCACTTCCATGAAAGAAGTAACTTTCCCAAAATTCAACCTTTCTCTGAGAATTCTTGCCATTTTTCTCCCTCTTAAGTTTAAAGTAAGAAGTAAGAAGTGAGAAGTAAGAAGTAAAATCTTAACTTCCCACTTCCCATTTCCCACTCGTTTATTTTATCTCTACCTTTGCTCCCTGTTCTTCAACCTTTGCCTTAATAGAGTCAGATTCTTCCTTTGTGACTCCTGTTTTAATAGGCTTCGGAGCGCCATCAACAAGGTCTTTTGCCTCTTTGAGTCCGAGTCCTGTAATCTCACGAATAACTTTTATTACCTGGATTTTCTTATCACCCACTGAGGCAAGAATTACATCAAAACTTGTCTTCTCTTCTGCCGCAGCGGCAGGTGCGCCTGCGGCGCCCGGAGCGGCTGC
>JBAQLU010000120.1:0-2099 GCA_049302065.1 Thermodesulfovibrionales bacterium | reverse complement strand
ATAGGCACATATAAGCATCCCTTCAAGCAGGCTGTGAGGGTCGCCCTCCATGATTGACCTGTCCATAAAAGCGCCTGGATCACCCTCATCACCATTAGCAATAACCAGCTTGATTGCACTTCGAGCTTTTTTACTATGCGCCCACTTTATGCCGGCAGGAAATCCTGCACCGCCCCGGCCCCTGAGATTTGCCTTCTTTACCTCCTCAAGCACCTGTTCAGGACTCATTGAGGAAAACATCTTTTCAGCAGCGCCATAGCCACCTACAGCAATATAATGATAGATTTTAGCGGGGTCTATTCTTCCATTATTCCTGAGTGCAATTCTCAGCTGCTTTTTATAAAATGGTATATCTTCCATCACCTCAACAGGTTTTTCAAGAAAAGTGCCCCTATAAAGGAGGTCTCTTACCGGGTAACTTGCCATATACGTAGTCGGAATAACTCCCCTTACATTTTCTTTGTTGACTTTCTGATAAAAATAACCATGTGGTTCAACCTTCATAACCGGACCTTTCTGGCAGATCCCTTGACAACCTGTCCTTACAATCTCCAGATCCATACCATTTTTTGCAATCTCTTCCTCAAGCACCCGGACAACTTCTCCGGAGCCGGAAGCCATACATGCGGTCCCACAGCAAATCCTCACCCTGTCTTTTTCCGGGTTGAATGTTTCCTTACTTAGAAATAATCTCAGGGTCTTAAGATCATCTATGCTTTTAAGCCTCTCCATTCTATTCCTCTTCTATAATTTTTATTAACTCGTCAAATCTATATTTCCCTCAGCCTAAACCTTAACCTCAGCCTCAGCCTTTATATCTACTATCTCAATTGCCCCGGTTGGGCATACCGTAACACATTCACCACACTTGGTACATCTTTTCTGTTTTATCTCAAAAGGCAGATAACCGCTGAGATAGGGTTTTTTCTTTTCTCCAATAATTGCATTAAATTTACAAGCAATCTGACATTCACCGCACATTACACATTTTTCAGGAATAATTCTATATTCTATAAATGTAAGGCATTCCCTCGCAAAACATATACCTTCTACATGCTCATGAAAGGCACCTGTATCCATCCACTCGAGGATAAACTTTGCAGTGTCTTTTCCTTTCTTGCACCTGGAGGATTCGATCATCTCACTTGCAATCCGTTTCAGAGTAAAAATATCAGCCTCTGTTCCTTTACCGGATATAATATCTTGAAGCCTTATTTTTGCCTCATACGTACCAATTGAACAGGGGAAACACTTTCCACACATGGGGTCTGAAAGAAACTTCTCTATATAAAATAGTGCCTTTTGAACAGGACAACGCTTCTCTTCCGCCTCTTTTTTTATGTCCTCTACCTTTAACTCTTTATGATCTGACATACTTCATCCTCGTTACATTTATTTTGCTAAATAGAGAATCTCCGGTAATAGATATGAAACTAAATCTCTAAAAGTAATCATCCCCACTATCTTATCCTCTTCAACAACAGGTAAATGCCTGATATTCTTTCTTAATGCAACAGCTATTGCTGAACTTAATACCATAGAAGGGTCAAATGTAATAAGATCAGTTCTCATTATATTCTCTATGACTTCATTCTCTAAAGATATACCCTTAACAACACAACGCACAATATCCCTTTCAGTAAATATGCCCACCAGTTTATTATTATCATCCACAACGAATACACCGCTGACATTCCTTTCACCCATAACCTTTACCGTATCAGATATCTGCTGGTCCTTAGTAACAGTTATTATCACTAAAGGTTTTGATCTTATGATATTTTTTAATGTCATCTTGCTTCTTTTTTCGATCATATCCAGACTTTCAAGAGGTATTTTAAATTCCTCTTCAAGCCTTATATGCCGCGGACTCAGAAGCTTAACTGCATTTACAGGGCAGGCATAGTAGCACGCCTTACATCCCGTACAGTAATCGCGGGCAATAAAATATTTATTCTTTGTTTCAATAACAGCACTAAAGGTACATGCCTGTTTACAGAGTCCACATTCGGTACACTCTTCCTGATTGATTTCAAAAATGCCCATACCACTGCAAACCTTTGCCCTGCAGTATTTATCCTTTATATGCTCTTCATATT
>JBAQLU010000119.1:0-1634 GCA_049302065.1 Thermodesulfovibrionales bacterium | reverse complement strand
CCTGTGATTTTTCGTTTCCCGTGCGGGAAAGCACGAAAGCATCGCAGGACAGCTCCCGGTCGGCCCGCATGCGGTGGAAAGCGAACCAAACCAGTGTATTGAACCAGTGCAGGATCTGCAGGAGGCTGGTCAGCCACCCCAGGTAGATGTCGCGGTGTTTGAGATGGGCCAGCTCGTGAAGAAAGATATACCGCATCTCCTCTTGGCCGGCTTCCTCGACCATCGCCATCGGCAGGAGGAGACGGGGCCGGATGAAGCCAAAGAGAGCCGGAGTCTTGATCCGGGCGCTCGGGATAAGGCCGACGAGCGTTTGGACGCCCATCCTCTCTTTGCACTTTTCGAAGAGCTCCAAGGTCTTCTGGTCGAGCAGCGGACGATCCCGCTTGACGATCCGCCACAGGAAAAAGTTGCTCCAGAGGAGATATCCCCCGATCACCATGGCACCGGCCAGCCAAAGAAAAGGCAGGACCTGACGGAGGTCGGCCAGCTCTGGCTTGGATTCGCTTTGTCCGGCGGCGAGCGTTTCCGATTTTGGAGTCACCGGCTTCTCGTTTCCGACGTCGGACTTCGGCTTCTGGGCCGGTTTGGGTTCGGTGCTCCCGGAAACCGGAGCTGTCTGAGAGAGATCGACCTGGTCGGCGGCGTCAGATGGCTGTTGCTGTTCGATCTGCCGGTCCCCCGAAGGGACCAAATTGAGAAGGTCGATTTGGCCCGGGAATGTCCCTGGCAGCAGCAACCGTAACACTAAAACCAGCCAAAGGGCATGAGCCCAGCGAGGGCCCAATTTGCCGCCCAACACTTTCTGGGCGGCCAGAATCAAACCGATGACGACGCTGCCGATCAAAGTCGTCTGTAGGAGCCAGTCGAAAAATGGTTGAACAGAGGTCATCGTCGCTTCCATTTCTTATTCCCCTCTTTTCTGGTCGAGGATCTCCTGCAGTTCGTCGATCTCTTCGGCCGACAAGTCGGCATCCTCGAGGAAAGCGGCGAGGACAGGCGTCATCGCTCCCTTGTAGACGCGCCGGACGAAACTCTTGGTCTCAGACCGGACGCACGCGGACTCATCCACG
The DNA here is from genome assembly GCA_049302065.1 of Thermodesulfovibrionales bacterium. GTDB lineage: Bacteria > Nitrospirota > Thermodesulfovibrionia > Thermodesulfovibrionales > SM23-35 > VGWX01. The sequence goes on along the minus strand of JBAQLU010000119.1, from coordinate 564 downwards.
GCGGCGGAATAGCGATACCGGTGGCCCTCCTCTTTGACTTTGATCGCGCCCTTCTTCACCAGCCGGCCGATCAAGGTCTTGATCGTTCGGGGTTTCCACTTGACCTCACAGGACAGCGCGGAGACCACATCGTTGGCCGTTTGAGGACCGCTCTTCCATAGGACCTGCATTACCCGCCACTCCGAGTCGGCGATCTTGGGCAATTCTCTTTTCATGGCCCCTCCTTATGATTACATCCGTAGTCACATTAACAATATATTACATGTGTAGTCACTTGTCAAGTGAAAAAAGAAAAAAACTTAGCCAGGTCGCCAAGGACGCGCGGAACAGGCCTTAGCCGCGACGGCCCCGGGAAGGCGCCAGCAGGGAAATATGGCCATCCTCCTAAAATAGGACATTTGTCTACGGACAAAGACCGCTATCAGCTTTTATAGTAAGCCTATGAAAGATGATTTTGAACAAGGAGGCTGAAATGTCCAAGAAAATCAAGGGCAGACTCCTGATCGTGGCGGTCGTGCTCGCAGCGGCGATTTCGGCCGCAGGTAACATCGGAGTCGTCAAGAA